>DASTEM010000159.1:0-3441 GCA_035709545.1 Gaiellaceae bacterium
ACGGCGGCCCTCGAGTCCGCGGTGCGGCCGCCTCTCGGACGCCGTGCCGCGGTGGCGGTGATCGTCGCCTTCGTCGTCGTGATCGCCGTCCCGCTCGCGGGCTCGACCGCGCGCATCGTCGACGAGAGGCTGACGACCGCGTCGGTGACCGACGCGGCGACGTCGTGGGCCGAAGCCGCAGGCTGGGAGATCATCACGGTGACCAAGCGGCCCGAGGGAGTGGTCGTCCGCGCACTGGGTCCGCTGCCGGCACCCGATCCGGACGAGCTCCGCAAACGTCTCGACGCCGCGGGGCTCGCCCACGTCGGAGTTCGGCTTCAACTCGTCCCCGAGGATCACGTCGATCTCGGGGCGAGCGAGAACTGACGGCATCGTTCTGACTCGACAGTCCGAGCTCTCGCGCGGACGACATCCTTCGGCGCGTTGGAGTGTCCGACTACCTCAGTAGCTGAAGACCGTCGTGTCGTTGCCCGCCCACTCCCACATCGGCGTCGCGCCCGCGACCTCGACGTTCGCGACCATGTCAGCGTCGGTGAGATCCCGCGAAGTGAGACAGATCGGGCAGAGCCAGAGCTCGCCGCCGCCCTCGGCGAACTGCTCGAACAACCGCTCGAGTGGCGGACAACCCTTGCACGGGACGCCGGTCGCCTCGCCAGGAAGCCCCAGCCGCACAGCCTCCTGCGTCGCCCAGATGACCACCTCCTTGCCCTGCTGGAGAGCCGCGGTCGCCACCAGGAAGGCGACCAGGACGCGCTCGGCGTCCTCTTCCATACCCGTCCTGAGGTTGATGAGGACCTTGTCGCTCAATTCGACTCCTTTCGAATCGGGAGGACGCGCATGCTCGACGCAGCGCGCTGGAGTGTCAGTCAGCCTGTCGGGACCGGTCTGTCGGCGCGAGCTCTCAGGTCGGCTTGTAGGCCTTGTGGGTCGCGCCGTTGGCGCCGAACTTGATCGCCTTCTGGCGCGTGTCCTCGAACGCCGAGCGCATGCTGGTCGCGACGAGATTGCCGTGCTCGACGTCGACGAAGCCGTGCCGCTCGAGAACGGAGCGGAGCAGATCGTCGTCGACTGGCGGGACGGGGGTGGTCGTCACGAAGTTCCTTCCTCTGGAGTCGCACCACCTTACGAACGCTTCGGACGAACATCAAGCCTCTGCCCAATGGGCGCGACTCGACGAAGTCGCCGACGAACTACGTCCCGGTGACACGTCGAGGGACCCGGCGACAGAGCGTCGGCGTGCCCGAGCGTGCGGGAATGTCGCTTGAGTGTGGTCGGTGCCTAGGACTCGGTCAGACGCACGGCACTAGAAAGGCGCGGTGCAGCATGTGCGCCTTGTTCCGTTGACTCCCGCCTACCGCGAGCTGTTCTTCGAGGAGGAACTCGCCAACTACGCCGACGAGCACGTGCGCGACGCTGGCTGGGGCCCGAGACAGCCCTCGAACAGGCTCGCTTGAAGCTCGGCCCGGTCCTCGAGCGCGAGCTTGCGCAGGCCGCCGCGCGGAAGCAGCGGCTTTGGACGGCGCTCAGCTCGGCGGGCCGAGCTAGGTCAGGCCTCGACGAGGATTACGAGCGTTTCGGGGAGTACGCCGTCGTACTCCATCGCGTCGGCCGCGCCCTGCGTTTCCATAGCGGCCACCAGGGCGTCCATGTCGGGGACATCCATCATCACGCCGACGCGAGTGCGGTTCTCCGGGTCGACGAACGTGCGGATGTTCGTAACGCCGAGGGGGCCGAAGAACTCCTCGCGCTTGGGTGAGGCGAGCCAGTGGTCCGTGTCCTTCACGTCGTGGTAGCCAAAGATCGTGGGCACCGCTCCTCCTTCGCGTGGAACGTCGTTGCCCGGGAGCCGGGTGCGGAGAGCCTATCTCGTGGTGCTCTGCCTGCTGTGCGAAGGGCTAGCTGAGGCGCCGCCGCGCAGCCGCCATGCGCCTTAGACTCGCGCAAGCTCTGCGAGAGGCCAGAAGGAGGTGTTGGTGAACGGATCGGATCGCCGGATCAGAGGACTCGGCGAGGTGTCCATTCGCGTCAATGACCTGGCAGCCATGTGCGCGTTCTACGAGGACGTCGTCGGGCTCAAGGTGCTTCGGCGAGAAGAGAGTTACGTGTTCTTCGAGATCGCCGAGGGATACAGGGGGCATTCGCAGAACCTCGCGCTCTTCGACGCCGGCGAGCGGACGTTCCTGCAACGGAAGTCCGAGACGCTCAGCTCGAATCAGTCGACGCTGCATCACATCGCTCTGAACATCGACCTCGAGGACTATGAATCCGAGCTGACGCGGCTCCAAGGACTCGGGCTCGACGTTCGGTCGACCGAGCACCCCTGGCTACAGGTCCGCTCGCTGTACTTCCATGACCCAGAGGGGAATACGCTGGAGCTCGTCTGCTACGACGAGCAGGTCGGCTAGTACCAAGAGGTGCGCTCGGGCGTCGTCGGGTTCGAGGCACGTCGAACCGCGCCCAGTGGCACTCGGCTGACGAGGCATCTCTCGCCTGCGCGAGCGTGCGGGAATGTTCCTTGAGCAGTCGGGGGCCGGTCAGGCAGGCCGAAAGGCTAATCCGAGCGCTGGCCCCCCGGCTCCGGATCCACACGGGGTACCCAAGGCCCGTCCACGATCACGGCCTCGTCGTCGCCAGGCCACGGCGGCAGGGCCGTGCAGGTGAAGACAAGGGGCGCGTTCCCGGTGCAGCGGTACTGAAAGGCCGTGCCGAGCGGGATGTCGACACACACGCCCGGGATGAGCCGGGTGATGCTCTCATGGCCGTCCGGCGCGCTGCGCCAGATCTCTCCCTCGCCCGAGAGGACGTACCAATACTCGTCGATGGTTCGGAAGCGGCAAGCGCGGCCAACCATCCCTGGCGGCACGGTCGAGTGGATCATGTTGCCGTGCGGTCCGTCCATGAGGAAACGGATACGAGCTCCGAGGGGCGATCGGCCGCGTTCCGCCGTTTCGACGGTGGTGGTCTTCACGTGGTCACTCCCGCCAATGGGACACCTAGGCTAACCCGTCCTCGGCTGCTGCGTGTCACCGCACTCTGGGCATTTCTTGCTCCCGCGGGCGATAGCAACCTGTGGTGCCCGAGTGTGCAGGAATGTCGCTTGAGGCACCGCCTTGCTGAAGACTGCTCGACTCGTGGTGCCCGGGCTTGACGGCCTCAATGAGCGACTCTATGGTCGTGCCTCATGCCACATGTCGTGGCCAACGACGTGCAGCTGTTCTACGAGGATCGCGGATCCGGTGAAGCGATTCTGTGTATCCACGGCACGTCGAGCTCCGCGCTTGTGTGGGGTGCGGCGGTGGACGAGCTCGCCACGATCGGCCGTGTGATCGTCTACGACCGACGCGGCTGCTCACGCAGCGAGCGCCCGCAGCCATACGAGAGAACGAGCGTCCGTGAGCACGCAGACGACGCTCACGGGCTCCTGCGAGCGCTTGAGGCAGG
>DASTEM010000160.1:0-8415 GCA_035709545.1 Gaiellaceae bacterium
CCGCCCGGCGGAGCCGGCCTCCGCGACCCGCTGACAGCGCTCGCGGCGCGATGCTACGGACTCGCTAGCGAGCGCCGCCCTGCGACGTCAGCCGGAACGCGCGGCGGATTCCCTAGTCCATCGCCGTGAAGCCAAACGGGCGCTCCGGGTCGGGCGCCGAGATCTCGATCCACTTCACCGCACCGATCGGGACGATCACGCGCCGCGGCTCGACTCCGTCCGCTCGATGCGGCGTGATCGAGAAGAACCCGAACCCGGGCTCGGCCGTGGCCGTCGCCAGCACGTGCCGCGAGCCGTCGGCAAGCTCGAGGCAGACCTCCGCCTGCTCGAGACCGTGCTCGGCGGCGAACGCCTCGACCATTCTCGTAACCCGTGCGACGAACTCGTCGAGCGGCCCTGCCATGCCTGGAGTCCAGATCTGCGTCGACATCGGGCTCAGAACAGGCCGTCGACAGCCGCGGGCGAGCCGACGTGCTCGCGACCGAGCGCAGTGATAACACGCCCCCGCGGTGTCCGCTGCAGATAGCCGAGCTGGAGCAGGTACGGCTCGTAGACGTCTTCGATCGTGTCCGGCTCTTCTCCGAGCGACACCGCCAGCGTGGAGAGACCGACCGGACCGCCGCCGAACTTGTCCACTACCGCGGAAAGCAGCTCGCGATCGATGCGCTCGAGGCCCATGTCATCGACCTCGAGAAGCTCGAGCGCCTCTCGTGCGACGTCGAGAGTGACTGCGCCGGCATGGCGGACCTCCGCTACGTCGCGGATTCGACGGAGGATCCGGTTGGCGACACGAGGCGTGCCGCGCGCTCGACGCGCGATCTCGTCGGCGGCGCCATCCTCGATCTCGACATCGAGAATCCGCGCCGAGCGGCGCACGATCGAAGTCAGCTCCGACTGCTCGTAATACCCGAGCCTGAACGTCATGCCGAAGCGGTCGCGCAGCGGTGTCGTGAGCAAGCCCGTGCGAGTCGTCGCGCCAACGAGCGTGAACGGCGGCAGATCGAGCGTGAGCGTCCGAGCGCCCGCGCCCTGGCCGACGATGATGTCGAGCCGGAAGTCCTCGAGGGCCGGGTACAGGATCTCCTCGATTGCACGATTGATCCGATGGATCTCGTCCACGAAGAGGACGTCCCGCGGTTCGAGTCCCGTGAGAATCGCGGCCATGTCCCCCTTTCGCTCGAGCGCGGGGCCCGCCACCGAGCGGATCCCGACGCCGAGCTCTTCGCGGATGATGGTCGCGAGCGTTGTCTTACCGAGACCGGGCGGCCCGACGAGCAGGACATGGTCGAGCGCGTCGGCGCGCCCCCTCGCCGCCTGCAGCGCGATGTCGAGCTGCTCTTTGATCCGCTCCTGCCCGACGAAGTCGTCGAGTCGACGCGGACGGAGCGACTGCTCGACCTCCTCGTCGCCCTCCCGTAGAACGGGCGCGAGGAACTGACCCGTCGTCACGCGGCGCTCCGCAAAGCCTCGCGAACGCGCTCCTCGGCTGGTAGCTCGGGATCGACTCGGGCGAGGACGCGCTCGGCTTCCACCACCGAGTAGCCGAGCTCGACAAGAGCGTCGCGGGCGACAAGCTCTCGCGGCGCGTCAACACCGATGCCCGCGTCGATGACGTCGGCGATCGAGTCCTTCAGCTCGAGCACGATGCGCTCGGCTGTCTTCTTGCCGATTCCCGGAATGGCCTGGAAGCGCGCCGTGTCTCCGAGCGCGATCGCACGCTGCAGATCCGCCGCCGGCGCGCTCGAGACGACGGCGAGGGCAACCTTAGGGCCGATTCCGCTGACGCCGAGGAGGTGGACGAAGAGCGCACGTTCGGCGGAGTCGGCGAATCCGTAGAGCTGAAGCGCGTCCTCGCGCACGTGCAGGTACGTCTCGAGCGTCACTTCGGGCACTCCGTCCGCGCGCCGTAGCGCGCTCGGGGTTGCGGCAACGAGGTACCCGACACCTCCGACGTCGAGGACGAGCCCGTCCATCGTGCGGCCGGCAGGGACTCCGCGCAGGCGTGAGATCATGTCGTCACCTGGAGCAACGGCGGCGCGAGCGCGTGGCAGATCGCCACGGCGAATGCGTCAGCCTCGTGCGAGGACTTGGGCTCGGCATCGAGGCCGAGGATCACCTTCACCATCCGCTGCACCTGCGCCTTCTCAGCGCGTCCGTACCCGCACACCGTCTGCTTGACGCGCGCCGGCGCGTACTCAGCGCAATCGACCCCGGCGGACGCGGCCGCGACGAGGACGGCGCCGCGTGCCTGCCCGACGGACAGCGCGATGCGGGCGTCGGCACCCACGTAGGACTCCTCGAGCGCGACGGCGTCCGGCGCGTGCACCGCAATGAGCTCCTGGACGCCCGCGAAGATCGTCTGGAGCCGCACGTCGAGCCGCTCCCGTGCGGACGTCCTCCAGCAGCCGGACTCCACTCCCCGGAGGCGCCCGCCGCTTTCGTGGACGATCCCGTACCCGCACGCAGCCGTCCCTGGATCGATGCCGAGGACCTTCACATGTGGAAGTTACGCGGGAGCCCGGACGTTCCTGCCGCAAGCCTCTAGGGCTGCGAGATCAGCCGCCTATGCCGCTGCAGTTCTCGTTTGCCCAGACCCCTAGTCGTTCCGACGCGGCGGTGACTTCCTCCTGGTTCGTGGCCGCCAGTGCCGCAACGAGTTGCTGGATCTGGTCCGCGGTCGGGGTCTGGCCCGCCTCGATGCCGATGTCCTTCACCTTGGCCGCGTACTCCGCGAACCAGTCGGCGAGCACCTGGACGTCCGCCTTGATCTCGTCCGGAACGTCGTCGACGAGGTTCTGGAATGCCGCGGCCGCTTCCTCGTCGGTCGCGCCCGTGAGCGCCTGGGAGAACGCCGCGCCGACACCTATGAGCTTCTGGCAGTCCTCGTCGGCGAGAACGCCTGAGAAGTCACCCGTATCCGTCGAAGTGTCGGTCGTCGTCTCCTCGGTGGTCGTCTCCTCGGTGGTCGTTTCCTCGATCGTCGTCTCCGTCACGGTCGTATCGCCCGAGGCCGACTCGTCGCTACCGCCGCACCCGGCACCCGCGACCGCCAAGGCGACCACCATTGCGACGACGCTCAACCAACGCATTGCTCCGAGCCTAACAGGCTGTCAGGCGAGACGCTCGGAGAAGAAATCGACGATTCTCTCGTATTGGCGAACGCGGTTCGCCAACTTCAGCACCGCGTGACCTTCGTCCTCGAACACGAGGTCGTCGCCACGGAAGGTCGGCTCAGACCACTACAGCTTCGAGCAGCGCTTCGGGGATGTCGAAGTTCGCGTACACGTCCTGGACGTCGTCGGCCTCCTCCAGCCCTTCGACGAGCCGGATGAGCTTTCGCGCAGTGCTCTCGTCGTCGACGGCGACGGTCACCTTAGGCACCATCGCCAACTCCACGGACTCGGGGGTGAGCCCCGCTCCTTCGACCGCCGTACGGACCGCAGACATCGCCTCAGGCGGGCTCGTCACGACGAAGCTCGATCCGTCGAGCTCGACGTCGTCGGCTCCAGCCTCCGCAGCCGTCATGAGCAGAGCCTCCTCGTCGACGCCGTCCGCGGGCACGAGCACAACCCCCTTGCGCTCGAACTGCCACGCAACGGCTCCCGTCGTTCCTAGATTGCCGCCGTGCTTCGCGAAGAGATGCCGAACCTCAGACGCCGTGCGGTTGCGGTTGTCAGTGAGCGCCTCGACGAGGACGGCCACGCCCTCGGGCCCGTACCCCTCGTAGATCACGGTCTCGAAGCTCGATCCCTCGGCGTCCGCGCCGGACGCCTTTGCGATTGCCCGCTCGATGTTGTCCTTCGGCATCGAGTAGGAGCGCGCCTTCTCGATCGCGTTCTGGAGAGCGAGGTTACCGGCCGGATCGGCGCCGCCCTCCTTCGCGGCGACGATGATCGCGCGCGAGAGCTTCGAGAAGAGCTGTCCGCGCTTCGCGTCGGCGGCGCCCTTGCGGTGCTTGATCGAGCTCCACTTGCTATGCCCGGACACGCGCCCCCTCCTCGACCATCTCCAGGAAGAGCTCGTGCACGCGCGGGTCGTCAGTGAGTTCGGGATGGAACGATGCGAGCAAGAGCCGGCCGTCCCGGACGAGCACAGGTTCGTCGGAGAGCTCACCGAGGACCTCGACGTCCGGACCGAGCGCGCGAACTCTGGGCGCGCGGATGAAGACTCCCCGAAGCGGCCGAGCATCCCCCGTGAGGGCCACATCGGCCTCGAAGCTCTTCACCTGCCGCCCGTAGGCGTTGCGGTCGACCTCGAGATCCGCCAGCCCGAGGTGGTCGCGGTCGAGCACGATCATCCCCGCGCAGGTGCCGAAGATCGGCCCGCGATATCTGCGGATCGCGTCGTCGAGACCGTACAGCTGCGCCAGGTGCATGATCGTGGTCGACTCGCCGCCGGGTATCACGAGCCCGTCGAGCCCGTCGAGATCCGCCGGCAGGCGAACCTCGACGACATCGGCACCGATGCGCCGGAACGCCTGCGCGTGCTCGCGAAACGCCCCCTGCAGGGCGAGAACGCCGATGCGCAGCGGTCGCTCCACCGCGGGCGCTACCAGCCGCGGACTTCGAGTCGCTCGTCGTCTGACAGCGAGCTCGCGGAGATACCGACCATCGGCTGGCCGAGCCCAGTCGAGACGTCCGCCAGGACCTTCGGATCGTCGAAGTGCGTCGTCGCCTCGACGATCGCGCGCGCTCGGCGCGAGACGTCCTCGATCCAGCCGTCGCGGTCGACGAGCAGGTCGCGACCGGACTTGAAGATGCCGGAGCCGACGAAGACCCCGTCGGCACCGAGCTGCATGCACAGCGACGCATCGGCCGGGGTCGCGATGCCTCCGGCGGTGAAGGCGACGACCGGGAGCCGGCCGTTCTCGGCAACCCAACGCACGAGCTCGTACGGCGCACGATGCTCCTTCGCGGCCGCGTAGAGCTCGTCCTCGCGCAACGTCTGCAAGTTGCGGATGGCGCCGAACACGGCTCGCATGTGAGTTACTGCGTTCACGATGTCGCCTGTTCCCGCCTCGCCCTTCGTCCGGATCATCGCAGCGCCCTCCGAGATCCGTCGTAGCGCCTCGCCGAGATTCGTCGCGCCGCACACGAACGGCACCGCGAAGCGCCACTTGTCCACGTGGTGCTCGATGTCGGCGGGCGTGAGCACCTCGGACTCGTCGATGTAGTCGACCTCGAGCTCCTGCAGGATCTGGGCCTCCGCGAAGTGGCCGATCCGGCACTTCGCCATCACCGGAATCGAGACTGTGGCCTGGATCTCCTTGATCCGCTGCGGATCGCTCATGCGGGCGACGCCGCCCTCGGCGCGGATGTCGGCCGGCACGCGCTCGAGCGCCATGACCGCACAGGCGCCCGCATCCTCCGCGATCTGCGCCTGCTCGGCGTCGACGACGTCCATGATGACGCCGCCTTTGAGCATCTCCGCCAGACCCGTCTTGACTCTCAGCGTGCCGTACTCGGCCATGTCGCCAGTGTAGATGGTGCTGCGTCGATGGTCGCCGCGCTCCGATCGCCGGGCGAGCTCGCGGCACCGGCGGACACGCATCCACACGACTATCCAGAGTCCTGTGGATAGCAGTACGGACTTCTCCGAAAATGCGACCTCCGGGTGTGGAAATCTCTCGAGTGGCCTGGCCTCCATCCAAGCGTTGTGGAACAGATACGGGTACGGCGCTCCTCGTCTCCCCGCGGGCGATACCGCCTGACTCCGACGTCGCGCCGCTCGAGCAGGGGGCCCGCCCACCCGGGCCCCTTGCTTTTGCCGCTCGTCCTATTGGGGAAGGTGGGACGGAAGCGCAGAAACGAGAAGCCCCGCCGGGGCGGGGCTTCTCGAATGTCGAAAAAGCCCGAAGGCGGGCGGAGGCGGCTAGACCTCGGCGAGCGCCATGTCGGGCTGCGGCACGATCCGGATGTACGGCTTCGGCGACTCCCAGCCGTCCGGCCAGATCTCCTTCGCCTCGTCGTTCGAGACCGAGCCGGCGATGATCACGTCCTCGCCCTGCTTCCAGTTGACGGGCGTCGACACTCTGTGCTTCGCGGTCAGCTGCAGCGAGTCGATCACGCGCAGCACCTCGTCGAAGTTGCGGCCCGTCGTCATCGGATAGACGAGGACGAGCTTGACCTTCTTGTCGGGCCCGATCACGAAGACGTTCCGAACGGTCTGGTTGTCGGCAGCCGTGCGATCCTTCGCCTCGCCGCCGATCTCTGCGGGAAGCATCCCGTAGAGCTTCGAGACGTTGTAGTCGAAGTCGCCGATGATCGGATAGTTCGGCGCGTGGCCCTGCGTCTCTTCGATGTCCCGCGCCCAGCCCTCGTGGTCGCCTGTGGAATCGACCGAGAGCCCGATGATCTTCACGTTGCGCCGATCGAACTCCGGTCTGATCTTCGCCATGTAGCCGAGCTCGGTCGTGCATACCGGCGTGAAGTCCTTCGGGTGCGAGAAGAGCACCGCCCACGAGTCGCCGATCCAGTCGTGGAAGCCGATCTCGCCCTCTGTGGTCTGCGCCGTGAAGTCCGGCGCCGTGTCGTTGATCGTAAGGCCCATTCCCACCTCCTTGGAGCCGTAGCCCCAGCCGTTCTATGCGCGCGAGAACTTTCTCGCGCTCGAGTCAACCTGTCTACGAGACACTCGAACGCGCCTCGGTCTTCCATTGTTCCACGCGGTGTGCAGTCGCGCGTCCGGCTGCGTCGTACCGCCCGGTGGACCTCGTTACGCGACCTTACCGGTGGGGCGCGAACGACGCGACCCCGAGGGCGGCACCGGCTGCGAGCTGTTCCAGGATCCGGAAGTCCACCGCGTTCATACGATCGCAGGCCAGGTGGTAGCAGGCGTCGCCGCCGGCGAAGAGGCCACCCGTCGGAACGCCGATCTGCTCGAAGCCGTGATTGTCCGAGCGCCCGGTCAGGTCGATCCGCTCGGTGGGGAGGCCTCGGCGACGAAAGTAGGCGTGAAAGTCTGATGCGAAGGGGCCCTCGTAGACGGCACGGACGTGGTCGCGCGACCCGAGCATGTCGAAGTTGAGGTATCCGACGAGCTCCTCCCGCCGGGCAGAGTCGGCATAGGCACTCGAGCCGAAAAGGCCGAACTCCTCGGCGCCCCAGAACGCGAAGCGGACGGCCATCCGCGATCGTTGCTGCTTGACGACGCGGGCGAGCTCGAGCACTACGGCAACGCCGGTCCCGTTGTCGTTGATGCCAGGGCCAAGGAGAACGGAGTCGAGATGCGCTCCAACGAGCAGCACACGACCGCGTTTCTCGTGCGTGTCCGCGACCACGTTCTGCGACGTCGTTCGCCGCTTCCTCGTGACGATCTCGATACGGACGATTGCGTCGGGTGTCGCCGAGAGGGACCGCCCGACGGAGGGCTTGACCGCGGCGACCGAAATCTCCGACGCGTCTGGATCGCCGAGCGTGGCGTTGATCGGCCCCGGCTCCGTCGCGAACACGAGCAGCGCGACCGCTCCGGCAGCCTGGGCGCTCCGCGCCTTTTGGGCAATGAAGCACGTGCCGCGCTCGACGAGCGCGATTTGGCCTTTGGCGTTGGCGAAGTCGCCTGCGGAGCAACCGTGGCCGCGGCCAGTGACGATTCTCGCTTGGATACCTCCGGTAGGCGTCGAGGGCGAGTAGTCGATCGCCTCCAGCTCGATTGGGCGCTGCAAGGGAGCGAGTTGTTGCCCGCGCTCGACCAGCTCCTCGTATTCGACGAACGGGAACGGAGCGACTTTCGGGCGGTAGCCCACTCGTGCGAGCTCTTGCTTTACGTAGCGGACGGAGGCTGCGTACCCTGGACTTCCGGCGACCCGGGTACCCCCGTTGCGGTCCGCGATGCTCTGCAGCGCGACCAGATGCCGGCGGATGCGGCCGATCGAGACGGCGCGGGGCAGCGAGGCCATGAGCTGGGCACGCGTCGGCGGAGAGTCAGCCCGACTGGACTCGCCACCGGCGCGACCCACGGCGACGACCGCCAGGACGACCAGCAGTGCCGCGATGATGACGGCGACGTTCCGCCCAGCCGTGATTGCGTGCCGCATCCCGCGCATGCCTTCTACACGGACGAGCCATTCTTCCTCTTGGTTAGTAGCCGGGGGGATCAGCTCGCGCTTTTCGATCCGCAGGCACCGGCGAACTCACGCACTAGCCCTGGGAGCACCGCTGAGAGAGTTGACCTGACCCCGGTCCTACGCGTAGTACAGTCGCCGCTCGTGCGCGCCGCCTGGGCAGCAGCCGCAACCCTCGCCGCCCTCTCGATTCTCGTCGGCTGCGGCCGCGACGAAGGCGGGCTCGACGCTCTGCTCGACCGCGCAATCGCCACCGGTGCTCCGGGCGTGCTCCTCGTCGAGCGGGAGCGTTGGGTTGTGCTCAGCGTGGTGCGGGGCTTCGCGGACACAAGCGGAGCCGTCGCGATGCTTCC
>DASTEM010000161.1:0-6772 GCA_035709545.1 Gaiellaceae bacterium
AGGAAGTCGCGGCCGTGCGCGAGCGCTTCCACCGGGTCCTCGTCGAGGAGGTAGAGGATCACCGAGAGGTCGTGAACGCCGAGCGACCAGAGCGCGTTCTCGTACGGCCGTATGCGGCCTAGGTTCTGGCGGTTCCCGTAGACGCAGAGGACGTCGCCCAGCTCGCCCGTGTCGACGAGCTCCTTCAGCTTCTGCACTCCGGGGTGGTAGAGCAGCAGGTGCCCGGGCATGAGGACGAGGTCGCGCTCCCCGGCGAGCGTGACGAGCTCGTCGATCTCGGGAGCCTTCATCGCCGGCGGCTTCTCGACGAACACATGCTTGCCGGCCTCGAGCGCCTGCTTCGCGAGCTCGAAGTGCGTGGGAACGGGAGTTGCGATCACGACCGCGTCGAGCTCGGGGTCCTCGAGCATCTCCCCGAACTCGTCCGCCCAGCGCGCCTGCGGATACCGGGCGTGATACTCGTTCCGCTTCCCGTTCGCGGGGTCGCAGAGCCACGCCAGCTCGGCTAGATCCGCGAAGTTGCGCGCGAGATTTCTTCCCCACTCGCCCAGACCGGCCTGGCCGACCCGCACCGTCACAGCTTCCAGACCTTGTCCGAGTGCGTCCCGTTCTTCCCGGTGGCGTTGCGCAGGTCGACGACGAGGTTTGCGTCGTCGACGAGGCGGTCGTAGTCGATGCCCGAATGGTTCGTGACGACGACGACGCAGTCGTAGGCGCCTGCGTCGAGCGGGACGGAGCTCATCTCGACCCCGTTCTCGGTGAACGAGGGAACGTGTGGGTCGTGGTACTCGACGTGTGCGCCGGCGTTCTGAAGAAGGCTGATCAGCTTCACGGCGGGAGACTCGCGCGTATCGGAGATGTCCGGCTTGTACGCGACGCCGAGGACGAGGATCCGCGACCCCTTCAGCGATCTCTGCCGCGAGTGGTTCAGCGCTTGGGAGACGACCGAGCGACAGTAGTACGGCATCGACTCGTTGACCTTTCCGGCGAGCTCGATGAACTCCGTGTAGAAGCCGTACTCGCGGGCTTTCCAGGTGAGGTAGAACGGGTCGATCGGGATACAGTGGCCCCCCAGGCCCGGCCCGGGCTTGAACGGCATGAAGCCGAACGGCTTGGTCGCGGCCGCGTCGATCACCTCCCACACGTCGATGTTCATCCGGTCGCAGAGCTGCGCGAGCTCGTTGACGAGCGCGATGTTCACCGAGCGGAAGATGTTCTCGAGGAGCTTCGTCAGCTCGGCCGCCTCGGGCGAGGAGACGGGGTGCACGTCGTCGATCGCCGCCGAGTAGAGCGCGACTGCCGCTGCCGTCGAGTCCTCGTCGATGCCACCGACGACCTTTGTCACTGTCTTGGTCGTCCAATCCTCGCGGCCGGGATCGACGCGCTCGGGCGAGAATGCGAGGTGGAAGTCCTTGCCTGCCTCGAGCCCGCTGCCTGCCTCGAGCGCGGGCAGCACCTGCTCGCGTGTCGTCCCCGGATACGTCGTCGACTCGAGAACGACCAGGTGTCCGCGCCGTAGACGCCTCGCGATCTCGCGAGCTGCGGAGACGAGGATCCTCAAGTCAGGCTCGCGCTGGCGCGAGAGCGGAGTCGGAAGCGCGACGATGATGGCGTCCGCCTCGCGGAGCTCGTCGTAGTCCGTCGTTGCTCTGATCCGGCCGTCCTCGACAAGCGGCGCGAGCGTTTCCGCAGGCACGTCCTCGATGTAGCTCTCGCCGCGATTCAGCTTCGCCACCCGGTCCGCGTTGACGTCGACCAGCAGCACGCTCTTGCCCGCATCCGCGAACACGCGGGCGAGAGGGACGCCGACGTAGCCGGCTCCCACGATTGCGACATCGCGCTTCATCGGCCGGGGATCGTAGCGCGGAGCACCTGCGCGATCCGCTCGGACGCGTGCCCGTCGCCGTACAGAACCGGTAGACGAGAGGGCATGGAGGCGTTCGAGACCGCCTCCGCGATCGCGCCCGGATCGTCGTCCACGAGTACGTTGGCGCCCAGGACGACCGTGTCGACCCACTCCGTCGACGGCCGAGTCGTCACGCATGGCACGCCGTACCAGTAGGCCTCTTTCTGGAGCCCGCCGGAGTCGGTGACGATGACGCGAGCCTGGGACGCGAGCGACGCCAGCTCGAGGTAGCCGAGGGGCTCGATCACGCGCACGTGCTGGCCGAGCTCGAGGGCCTCGTTTTCGATGTGCGCGCGTGTTCGCGGGTGCACTGGGAAGACGACGGGCTCGTCGATACGGTTGAGACCCTCGACGATCCTGCCGAGCCGCGGCTGCTCGACGTTCGCCTGTCGGTGAATCGTCACGACGACGTAGGAGCGCGGCTCGTACGGAACGGGAAAGCGAGCACGTGCTATCGGCGCGAAAATTCGGCTCACGTCGGCCATCACGTCGCCCACGACGTAGATCCGGCCCATGACCCCCTCGTCTCTCAGCGTTGTCCGCGAGCGGTCGTCGGGGCAGAAGAGGAGCCAGGAGAGACGGTCGGTCTCGATCCGGTTGTGCTCCTCGGGCATGGAGAGGTCGCCGCTTCGCAACCCGGCCTCGACGTGCGCGAGCGGGACGGATGCGTCACCCGACGCGCGCGCCCCCGCGATCGTCGAGTTGGTGTCCCCGTACACCAGCACCAGGTCGGGTGACTCGCCCGCGATCCGCTTGGCGATCTCTGGCTCCATCCGATCCGGATCGGGGGAGTGCAGGTCGAGCCTGTAACGCGGCTTCGCGAGGCCGAGCTGATCGAAGAAGACCTGGGAGAGCGTGTGGTACCAGTGTTGCCCGGTGTGCAGCACGACCTCGTCGATGCCGGCTGCGCGAAGCGCCGCGGAGAGTGGTGCCGACTTGATGAACTGCGGCCGGTTCCCGACGACGGTGAAGACCTTCACGAACGAGAGCCTAAGCAGAAGGGGAGTCGATCACCGTGACCGCGTATCGCGAACCGTGAATCTCAGCCAGTCGAGGCTCGTTGTGGTACCTGGCTTCAGCCAGGTACCGGTCCGGCGACCTCAGTCCGTGGCTACCGGCTGGCGCTCGTCTCGCATGAGCGTCGTGAAGTCGATCTTCCCGACGCGCGTCTTCGGCAGTTCCTCCCGGAACTCGACCTCGCGCGGGCAGGACCACTTGATGAGTCGCTCTCGGCAATACTCGATCAGCTCGGCCGCGAGTTCCGGTCCAGGGGCAGCGGTCTCCGATGCGACGACGAACGCCTTCACGCGCTCGCCCTGCGCTTCGTCTGGGATACCGATTACGCATGCCTCGGCCACGGCCATATGCTCGTAGAGCACCGCTTCCACCTGAGCGGGGAACACGTTGAAGCCGGACGACTTGATCATCCGCTTGAGACGTGAGACGAAGTAGAAGAAGCCGTCCTCGTCCATCTTCCCGATGTCGCCGGTGTGCAGCCACGTGCGACCGTCCTCGTGCTCCTTGAGAACCTCGGCCGTTGCTTCCGGATTGTCCAGATAGCCGAGCATCACTGCCGGGCCCGAGACGCAGATCTCGCCTTCCTCGTTAGGCCGGCGCTCCGCCGTCGTCCCGGGCTCGCAGATCTTCGCGAGCATGTCGGGGAACGGGAGGCCGATGCTCTGAGGGCGGCGTTCGTGCAGCGGCATACCCATGATCGCCGTAACGGCTTCGGTCAGGCCGTACCCCTCGAGCAGTCGAACAGTCCCGCCGCGCTCGGCCACGAGTCGTTCGAAGCGCTCGCGCACCGGCTCCTGCAGCGTGTCGGCGCCCGAGAACGCAGCGCGAAGCGACGACAGGTCAGCGTTTCGCAAGGATGGGTCGCGAGCGAGCGCTTCGAATAGCGTCGGCGGGCCAGCGGTGAGCGTCGGTCGCTTCGTGCGAAGCAGCTCGGCCACGATCTCCGGGCTGAACTGCGGGACCATGACCACTCTGGCGCCGTTCAGGAGCGGGGCGTTCACGAGCGCTGCCAATCCGAAGCCGTGGAAGATCGGGAGAGCTGCAAGGACCGTATCGCTCGAGCTCAACCCGACCCAGGCCGCCAGCTGGGTCGCCTCGCTGACGAAGTTGCGATGCGAAAGCATGATCCCCTTCGGAGAGCCGGTCGTCCCGCCTGAGTAGAGGATCGCGGTGAGCGCATCGGTATCGACTGCAGCGGTCTCCGCTCGCCGATCCTCGGCCATGAGCCGTGACCACCAGCTCACCTGTGCGTTCCCGGGTACACGGGGGATCTTCCTGCCGCGCGTCAGCCAGAAGCCGAGCCGCTTCAAGGCGGGCAGGTAGTCCGGGATCCTCGCAAGGATCAGCGTCTCCAGCGGCGTCCGGGCGCGCACTTCGGCGAACGATCTGTAGAAGACGTCGAGGGTGAGAGCGACGCGCGAACCGCTCATGTTCAGGTAACCCTCGATCTCGCTCGGCGCGGACAGTGGGTGGATGAGCGAGCTGACCGCCCCGAGCTTGGCGGCCGCGTAGAACGCGATCACGCCCTGCGGGCAGGTGGGCATCGAGATCGTGATGCGATCGCCCGCTCCGAGCCCGACCGCGGCCAGAGCTGCGGCGCAGCGGTCGATCGCTGTCATCAGCTCGCGATACGTCAACGTGGAACCGAGGAAGTCGACCGCCGTCGCGTCGGGCCGTGCTGCGGCCGACCGCGAGATCGCCTCGTATAGCGTGATCCTCGGGTACTCGAGCGTGGCCGGAACGTCGCCGTAAAAGTCCAGCCAGGGCTTCGACTCGGCCATGTCAATCACGCTCTACGAGCTCTGCGACGACTGTGTCGCCCGGCAACCGCTCGAAGGCGGATGGGTCTCCCAGATAGGCGCGCACGCTCCGCGCGAGCTTCGCTGCATGGGCGCCGTCGAGATAGCGGTGATCCATGGTCGCCGAGATTGTGAGGATCGGCCTGACGACGACCTCATCGTCCACGACGACAGGCATCTTCGTCACCTCTCCGACCAGTGCGAGGAAGGGGATCCGGTAGTAAGGAGACAGCGGCCCGTAGGCGCGCTTGACGCCGAACATGCCGACCGACGTCACCATTGCGCTGCCGAAGAACTCCCGTGGCAGGCCGAATCGCCTGAGATCGATCCGTCTGTCCCCGGTCAGCCAGTCGGCGAGCTCCAGCCCGAGACGGAGCAGCCACGTGGGCGAGCGATCGACCATGCGCTTGGTCTTTCCGAAATCGACGTCGTCGCCCGTCCGGATGCGGGAGGCGCGCTCCGCGAGCTCTTGTGCGATCTCGATGACGGACTTCCTGTCCGCGCCGCGCACCTTGACCCCGGAGAGGTCGCGACCACCCTCGACGGCGACGACGAAGAAGATGTCGACCGACTCGTGTGGGACGAACTGTCCGCGTGACATGTACGTATTCAGCTCGGGATGCTCCGCAAGTGCGTGTGCGACCGCCTTGCCGACGACGTGCGTAACCGTGACGCGTGCTTCCGAGCGTGCTCGTGCGGCGTCGATGAACGCGAGCAGCGGTCCTGCGTCTACCTCGATGTCCCCGTAGATCTGTGGGTCGCTCGGACTGCCCCACACGGCAGCGGCGACTTTGCGCCACCCAGTGGCCCTATTCGCGGGGTTTCTCATGCGGACGATCGCCCGGTCATGCCACGTAGCTCACTCCTCGCGCCTCAAGAAATGCTCAAGGCACGAAGAATGGCCTTGAATCGGCCGCGGCGCCACCGAGCGCCGACCTTGCGGGCAATCCGCTCCGACGATGGGCCGTGAAGGATTCGAACCTTCGACCTTGGGATTAAGAGTCCCCTGCTCTACCAACTGAGCTAACGGCCCGGGACGGCCAAGTGTAGCCGCGGGTCGACGCCCGAATAGCGGCTGCTACGCGGCTTCGAGGGCTTCGCCGGCGAGGAGCTCCTCGACGGCTGCGAGCGGTTGCGGCTTGCCGTAGTAGTAGCCCTGCGCGTAGTCGCAACCGAGCCCGCGCAGCTCGCTGTGAACCTCGGGATCCTCGACGCCTTCGGCGACAACCTGGAGGCCGAGGCTGTGGACGAGCTGAATCGTCGCCTTGGCGATCATGCGGTTGTTGCGCGACACCGACATGTCCGCGATGAAGCTGCGATCGATCTTCACCTCGTTGACGGGCAGGTCCTTGAGGTAGGCCAGAGACGAGTGGCCAGTGCCGAAGTCGTCGATCGAAACGCGAACGCCCGCGTCGGCGATGCCGGCGAGGATCGACCGCGCGCGTTCCGGATCGGCCATGACCGTGCTCTCCGTGAGCTCGACGCAGAGGCGTTCGGGCTCGACGCCGCACTCGTCGAGGAGGCCGGTGATTCGCCCCAGGAGGTCGGCGTCCAAGAGGTCGATTGCCGTGAGGTTCACGGCGACAGTGAGGTCGGTATCGGACCAGTCGCGAAGTTGCTCGACAGCTGCTCGCAGCACGGCGCGTGTCACGTGCCGGACGGCGCCCGTTCGCTCCGCGATAGGGATGAACGCGCCCGGCGGCAGCAGGCCGCGCGTTGGGTGATTCCAGTACGCCAGCGCCTCGAAGCCGGCGATCGCGTTCGTGGCCAGATCGATCTTCGGTTGGTAGTGGGGCTGAATCTGACCGTCGTCCGCGGCCTCGCGTAGTGCAGTTGCAAGCTTGAGCTGCTCCGGATCGTGCGGATCGACAGCGGGGCTGTAGCCGAGAACTCCTCTGTGCCATTCCTTCGCCGTGTAGGTGGCGACCTCGGCGTGCTTCACGAGGGTGTGGGCGTCCTTTCCGTCGACGGGGTAGAATGCGATGCCAACCGACGCGTCGAGCGCGAGTGGCATTCCGTGCAGCACGATCGGCTGTTCGAGCCTCGCCCG
>DASTEM010000162.1:0-4316 GCA_035709545.1 Gaiellaceae bacterium
CGCCTCGGAGATGCCGCACGGCGGCTTCAAGGAGTCGGGCTACGGCAAGGACATGTCCATCTACTCGATGGAGGAGTACACGCGGATCAAGCACGTGGCGGTGAAGCTGGCCGAATGACGACAGCCGAGCGGCCCCCTGACATTCGGCTCGAGGGCGTCGTGAAGCGGTTCGACGACGTCGTCGCAGTGGACGGGATCTCCGTCGAGATCCCGCGCGGGTCCTTCTTCGCCCTGCTCGGCCCGTCCGGTTGCGGCAAGACGACGACCCTCCGGATGATCGGAGGGTTCGAGGAGCCGGACGAGGGGCGCATCCTGCTCGGCGATCGGGACGTCGTGGGGCTCCCGCCCTACAAGCGCGACGTCAATACGGTTTTCCAGAGCTACGCGCTCTTCCCGCACATGACGATCGAGGACAACGTCTCCTTCGGGCTCGAGCGAAAGGGCGTGCCGAAGTCCGAGCGCCAGGGGCGCGTCGCGGAGATGCTCGAGCTCGTCGGCCTCGCCGGTTTCGCGAGGCGGAAGCCGCGCCAGCTCTCGGGCGGGCAGCAGCAGCGGGTCGCGCTCGGCCGGGCGCTCGTCAATCAACCGCGGGTTCTGCTCCTCGACGAGCCCCTCGGCGCCCTCGACCTCAAGCTCCGCAAGGGCATGCAGCTCGAGCTGAAGCGGATCCAGCACGAGATCGGGATCACGTTCGTCCACGTCACGCACGACCAGGAGGAAGCGATGACGATGGCCGACACCATCGCAGTCATGAACCTGGGGAAGATCGAGCAGCTCGGGCCCCCGCAGGAGCTGTACGAGCGGCCCGCGACGGCCTACGTGGCGGGCTTCCTGGGGATCTCCAACCTGCTCTCGGGCACGATCGAGCGTCCGGGCGAGGTGCAGCTGGACAGCGGCACGATCGTGCGCACGACACCGAACGGACGCACCGGCCGGGTCTCGGCCGGCGTTCGTCCGGAGAAGATCACGATCGGTCTCGGCGGCGGCGAGAACGAGCTCACCGGGACCGTGGCCGAGACCGCGTACATCGGCGTCGCGACGCAGGTCGTCGTCCGGACGCCCGCGGGCACCGTCCAGGTATACGCGCAGAACATCGACGCCGGCGGGCGTGTCCCCGCGCCGGGGTCGAGCGTCACCTTGACCTGGAGCCCGGAGGCGACCTTCGTCGTCGATGGGGAGGAGTCGAGAGAGAAGGAGGATGCGGCATGAACTCGAGGATCACCAGGGACGAGCTGCTGCGGCGCGGGGCGGCCGCAGGGGCGCTCTTCGCCTTCCCGTCGCTGCTCGCCGCCTGCGGTAGCGGCGACAACGGTGGCGCCGAGGACGAGCTCAAGACGGTTCTCAACTTCGCGAACTGGCCGCTCTACATCGACGAGGAGAAGCCGACCACGCTCGAGCAGTTCACGCAGGAGACCGGGATCAAGGTCAACTACTTCACGGAGATCAACGACAACGACGAGTACTTCGCGAAGGTCCAGGGCCCGCTCTCGCAGGGGCAGGGGATCGACCGCGACATCTTCGTGTTCACGGACAACTCCCGGTACCCCGGCCTCCTGATCGCCGAGGGCTGGGTCCAGAAGCTCGACAAGGAGCGGATCCCGAACATCGAGAACCTCATCGACGCGCAGGCGAGCCCGCCGTTCGACCCCGAGCGCGAGTACTCGCTGCCCTGGCAGTCGGGGATGACGGGCATCGCCTGGAACGAGGAGCTCACGGGGCCGGTCGAATCGATCGAGCAGCTCCTCGAGGACCCGAAGCTGAAGGGGAAGGTCTCGATGCTGCTCGAGATGGCGGACTCCGTCGGCCTCGTCATGCTCGCGAACGGCGACGATCCGGGGACCGTCACCGACGAGAGCTTCCAGGCCGCGGTCGACCGCGTGCAGGCGGCTGTCGACTCGGGGCAGATCGTCCGGTTCACCGGCAACGAGTACGCGCAGCCGCTCACACGGGGCGAGTTCGCCGCCTCGGTGGCCTGGTCCGGGGACATGATCCAGCTCCTCGCCGACAACCCGAAGCTCAAGTGGGCGGTGCCGACGGACGGCGGGATGATCTGGACGGACAACATGTTCATCCCGCTCGGCGGAAGCGTCGCGACCGCCTCGACGTACATGAACTCCGTCTACGACCCGGCCGTCGCGGCGAAGATCGCCGCGTTCGTGAACTACGTTCCTGCGGTGAAGGGCGTGAAGGAGGAGCTGGTCAAGATCGACCCCGACCTCGCCAACAACACGCTCATCATCCCGGACGACGCGCTCCTCGCCCAGCTCCACCAGTACGACTCCGAGGCGCTGAACAACGAGGATCACATCACGAAGTGGCAGACCGTCCGCGGTCAGTAGGTCATCGTGGGGGAACCGCGGTTCCCCCACGAACCACTCCACCGCGAGGCATGGCACCGACGCCTGAGCTCTCGCCGGGCAACACACCGCTCCGTCCGCCGACGCTCGCGCAGGCCACGTGCGGGACGGACGGGTGAAGCACGTAGATGGGGGGCTTTCTCCATCGTCACAGGTCGCTCACGCCGTACCTGCTGCTCGCGCCCGGGATCGCCTGGCTCGCGGTCTTCTTCGTCGTTCCGCTGGGCTTCCTGGGCTACCAGTCCCTCCAGTCCGGGATCTACCCGAACCTCGAGTTCACGTGGGAGCTCTCGAACTTCCCGGACGCGATCTCGGACTACCGCGAGCAGCTCGTCCGCTCGTTCCTCTACGCCGGGATCGCGACCGTCCTGGCGCTCGTCCTCGCGTACCCGCTCGTGTACTGGATCGCGTTCCGGGCGGGGCCCTGGCGCAACCTCTTCCTGCTCTTCATCGTCGCCCCGCTCTTCGTCACGTACCTCATCCGGACGCTCGCGTGGCTCAACATCCTCGCCGATCAGGGGCCGGTCGTCGGCATCCTCCAGGACCTCCACGTCCTGGACCCGGGCGAGGGCCTGCTGTACACCACGCTCGCCGTGGTGGCAGGAATCACCTACAACTTCTTCCCCTTCATGGCGCTGCCCGTGTACGTGTCGCTCGAGCAGATCGACCCGCGCCTGCTCGAGGCGGCGAAGGACCTCTATGCGAGCCCGACCCAGGCGTTCCTCCGGGTGACCCTTCCGCTCTCCGCGCCCGGGATCGTCGCCGGCACGCTCCTCACGTTCATCCCAGCGGCCGGTGACTTCATCAACGCCGAGCTGCTCGGAACGCCGAAGCAGCAGATGATCGGCAACGTCATCCAGGCGAAGTTCCTCGAGTCGCTCGACTACCCGACCGCGGCCTCGCTCTCGTTCGTCCTCATGGCGCTCATCCTCGGCTCGCTGCTCGTGTACGCGCGGATCGTCGGCACGGAGAAGCTCACCGGATGACCAGCGTGCCCGCAACCGAGCACGTCCCGCGCTCGCGCGTCAGCGTCGGGTCGCGCGCCTGGGCACTCGTCAAGCATCATGCGCTGACGGCGTACGCGGTCCTCGTCGTCCTCTATCTCCTGCTCCCGATCGCGGTCGTCATCCTCTTCTCCTTCAACGACCCGGTCGGGCGCTTCAACTACGTCTGGCAGGGCTTCACGCTCGAGCACTGGCGGGAGTGGGACTCGGTCCTCGGCATCCGGCACGCGGTCGTGACATCGCTCGAGATCGGGCTGCTCGCGACCTTCGTCGCGACGGTGCTCGGCACGCTCGTCGCGATCGCCATCGTGCGGCACGAGTTCCGGGGTCGAGGCACGACGAACATGCTCGTCTTCCTGCCGATGTCGACCCCGGAGATCGTCCTCGGCGCCTCGCTCCTCACCCTCTTCCTGAACACGACCTCGATCTTCCAACTCGGCTTCTGGACGATCTTCATCGCCCACGTCATGTTCATCATCAGCTTCATCGTCGTGACCGTGAAGGCCCGGCTCATCGGCTTCGACCGCCATCTCGAGGAGGCTGCGATGGACCTCGGCGCGAACGAGTGGACGACGTTCCGCAAGATCACGCTCCCCCTCCTTGCCCCGGCAATGCTTGCCGCGGCCCTGCTCGGGTTCGCGCTCTCGCTCGACGACTTCGTGATCACGTACCTGAACGCAGGCCCGGAGCAGACGTTCCCCGTGTTCGTGTGGGGCATCGCTCGCGTCGCCGTGCCGCCGCAGGTGAACGTCGTCGCGAGCGCCATCTTCATCGTCGCCATCGTCATTGCCCTCGCCAACGTCGTCTGGCAGCACCGGAACGCCAGACGCGCACAAGGAGCCGTATGACTGCCGTCACGACCACCGACCTGCAGCAGCTCGCGAAGGACCACCTCTGGATGCACTTCACGCGCATGGGCGGCTACCGCGACGCGGACGTGCCCATCATCGTCCGC
>DASTEM010000163.1:0-2945 GCA_035709545.1 Gaiellaceae bacterium
AAGTGGGTTTCCGAGGTGATCGCGCGCGGCGACACGAAGGCCACAGTCGTCGGGCACGACGGCCTGCGTTTCGACCTTCGCGTCGTGCCGGGGGAGTGCTACGGCAACGTGCTCCAGCACTTCACCGGCTCGAAGGACCACAACATCGCGCTGCGCGAGGAGGCTCAGCGCCGCGGCCTCTCGATCTCGGAGTACGGCGTGACGACGGTCGAGACCGGCGAAGTCGTTACCCATGCGAGCGAGGACGATCTCTACGCGTACCTCGGCTACGCGACGATGGCGCCCGAGCTGCGCGAGGGCACGGACGAGATCCGAGCTGGCCGAGACGGCGAGCTCCCGAAGCTCGTGGAGCTGGAGGACCTCCGCGGCGAGATGCACTGCCACTCCACGTGGTCGACGGATGCGAAGAACACGATCGAGGAGATGGCGCGTGCGGCAAAAGGTCGCGGCTACCGCTTCCTCTGCCTCACCGACCACTCGCATTACCTCCGTGACGGGCGGCTCGAAGCCCAGTGGGAGGAGATCGCCGCGGTCAACGCCCTCGTCAAGCCGTTCCGCGTGCTGCGCGGGATCGAGGCGAACATCAGGGCCGATGGAATGCTCGACGTTGCCGACGACGTGCTCGAGCAGCTCGACTGGGTCATCGCGTCGCTCCACACGTCGTTCGACCGGAGTCCGACCGAACGGATCCTGGGTGCGATGGACAACCCGCATGTCGACTGCATCGGGCATCTCACGGGAAGGCGGCTGCTTAAGCGGCAGGGAGCGGCAGTCGACGTGGAGCGGGTCGTCGAGCATGCGGTCGTGACGGGGACGGCGCTCGAGGTGAACTCCCAGGCCGATCGGCTCGACATGCGCGACACGCATGCACGGCTCGCAGGAGAGGCCGGTGTGCGCATCCCCATTACGACCGACGCCCACTCCATCGGTGCGCTCGGCTTCGCCGAGCTCGGTGTTGCCCAGGCCCGCCGGGCGTGGCTGACGAAGGAGCAGATCCTCAACACGCGGTCGTGGCGCGAGATCGAGAAGCTGAGGAAACGGAATGGAGGTCAGGATGAATCCTGACGCCCATGCGACGTCCTCCTTCCGCGAGGACGGGGCGCTCGCGCTCGACTGGGTGGCGTCGTACCTCGAGCGCGTCGGCGAGCTTCCGGTGCTCTCTAGCGTGGAGCCCGGCGACATCCGCGCACGACTGCCCGAATCACCGCCTGAGGAGGCGGAGCCGTTCGCGGCCGTGCTGAGCGACCTCGACGACGTTCTCATGCCCGGGCTCACGCACTGGCAGAGCCCGCGCTTTTTTGCCTACTTCGCGACGACAGGCGCCGAGCCCGGAGTTCTCGCGGAGCTGCTCATCGCGGGGCTGAACCAGGTCGGGATCCTCTGGCGAACGTCGCCTGCGCTGCAGGAGCTCGAGGAGGTGACGCTCGACTGGTTGCGGCAGCTCGTCGGGCTCCCGGAAGGGTTTCACGGTCACATCGAGGACACTGCGTCGACCGGTGTGCTTGCTGCGCTCGTCGTGGCTCGGACGCTTCGGCCGGACCGTCGCGTTGTGGTCTGTTCCGAGCACGCGCACTCGGTCGCCGACAAGGCCGCCCGCTTGCTCGAGCTCGAGCTCCGGAAGGTGCCGGTCGACGACGAGTTTCGCGTGCGGCCCGATCTTCTCGACCTCGAGAACGCGTGCGCGGTCATCGCGACGATCGGGACCACGGGAGCCGCCGCCGTCGACCCTGTGCCTGCGATCGCCGACTTGTGCGAAGCGGCCGGCGTCTGGCTGCACGTCGATGCGGCGTACGCCGGCTCGGCTGCGGTTTGCACGGAGCTCCGCCACCACTTCGCCGGCTGGGAACGCGCAGACTCGATCGGCGTCAATCCGCACAAGTGGCTCGGCGTGCCGATGGACTGCTCCGCGCTCTGGACAAGGCGACCCGATGAGTTCCGCCGGGCGTTCAGTCTCGTCCCGGAGTTTCTCCGATCGCCTGACGATGCGGTCAACCTGAGCGAGCTCTCGATCCCGCTGGGACGCAGGTTCCGCGCGCTCAAGCTCTGGGCCGTGCTGCGCTGCTATGGGCGCGAAGGACTGCAGGAGCGGATCCGCGAGCACGTCCGGCTCGCTGCGCTCTTCGAGCAGTGGGTGCGCGACGAGCCCGGCTGGGAGGTCGCGGCGCCGCGGCACTTCTCGCTCGTCTGTTTCCGGCGAGAGGGAACGGACGACGAGAACGAGCTGCTGCTCGAGCGCGTCAACGATTCGGGGGAGGTGTTTCTCTCCCACGCGCGGCTCGGCGACCGATACTCGCTGCGCCTCGCCGTCGGCAACTTTCGCACGACCGAAGACGACGTGCGCCTCGCTTGGGACGTGCTCAGGCGCGAGGCTGCGGCACTCTAAGGTAGAAGCGCAGCGCTCGGAACACACGCCCGCCGTCTGGGCTCGTCGCGAAGCGGCCGCGGGCTAGTAGGCCGTTCTTGGTCTGGATCGCGCCTTCGGCGCGCGCGACCTCCCGCTGCGACGCCTGGGCCGCCGCGAGGTCGACACCCGAGAGTGGGATGCGCGTCCTCCCGTTCACTTGGGTCGAGCGGTAGGAGAAGCACGGTGCGCGCACACACCGGATTCCGATATCGGTGATGCGGTAGTAGCCGCCGGTGACGGCCGCGCTCCCGGCCGGCGCATGGACGGCTGCGACCACCAGCTCGCCGAGCTTGCCGAAGTCGCCGAACTCTGATGCTTTCAGCTCGGCGCGTACGAGGGCGCTGTCGGCGAGGCTCACCTCGAGCGGGCCGCGATCCTTGCTGACCGCTCTCGCGACGTAGCAGCGCACGTTACGCGTCCCGTCTGCGCAGCGGGTTCGCGCGGCATTTGCAAGCGCAACCCAATAGCCGCCACAGAGTGGAGAAGGACACAGGCGCGGGTCGACTTTCACGATGTAGATCGCCGGGCCGGAAGACGGCCG
>DASTEM010000164.1:0-3222 GCA_035709545.1 Gaiellaceae bacterium
GGCCACGCCGGCGACGAGCCGATGACGTTCAGGCGCACCGCGGTATTCTGCCGATGTGCCGGGAAGGATCCGAGTGGTGATCGCAAAACCCGGCCTCGACGGCCATGACCGCGGCGCGAAGATCATCGCGAGAGCGTTACGGGATGCGGGAATGGAGGTCATCTATACGGGCCTCCACCAGACCCCGGAGCAGATCGTCGAGACTGCGATCCAGGAGGACGCGGATGCCGTCGGCATATCGATTCTGTCGGGCGCGCACATGACCCTCGTGCCGAGGATCGTTGACGGGCTCCGCGAAAGCGGCGCCGATGACGTCCTCGTGGTCGTCGGGGGGACCATCCCGCCGGACGACGCCGAGGAGCTCAAGACGAAAGGCGTCGCCGAAGTCTTCGGGCCGGGAGCGACAACGAGTGACGTCGTCGACTTCCTGCGCGGCGCCGTCAGCGTCTGAGCCGGAGCTAAACCGGGTGGCTACGCGCCCCAGTGCTGCGGATAGTCGCTGAGGCGGCGCTTGAGTCCACTCGGCAAGCGTCGATGCCGCCGCCCGAGCTGAAGGCCCACGAACTTGGCGATCTCGTAAACAGCCGTGTATGGGATCCAGCGCCGCTGCCTCGTCGTCCAAAGCCAAGCGAGCTCGCGCCTCGCATACCGGACACCCGCACGCCTGAGCGCTGTCTTTGACGAGCGACGATCGCTCACGTACGACCTTTCAGCGGAGACGCCTGAGTCGAAGAACCTCCGCATCGCGCCGCCGACGGAGTACGAGTGCGAGTGATGGACTATCGCTCTGGGCTCGTAGACGATCGTCATCCCGGCGAGGAGCACTCGCCGAGACCACTCCTGGTCTTCGCTCATGATGATGTCGTCTGCGAATCGAAACCGCTCCCACACGTGTCGCCGAATCGCGGAGTTGACGTTCGAGAAGAGCGTCGCCTCGAAGCTCAGGTCCTGCTCGTTCGCGAGGCGCTGAGCTCGCGGGATCGGGCCGTACAGGAAGTCGAGGAAGAACTTCTCCGGCGGGCGGGCGTCCGCATGCGGAAGCTGTCGACCGTAGACACCCGCGATTGAAGCGTCCGATCTCAAAGGCGACGTGAGCAGCGCAAGCCAGTGCTCGTCGGCCGCATACGCGTCCTGGCTCGTGAAGACGAGGATCTCGCCACGCGCGAGTTCCGCCCCGACGTTCCGCGTTCGGCCGTGGTGGAACTCGGTCGGAGCGATCGAATGAACGTGCGCGCCGTAGCTCGCCGCTCGGCGCGGACTCCCGTCGGTCGAGCCCGAATCGATGACGACGATCTCGACCTCCTCGTCGACTGACTGCCGCGAGATCGCCTCGAGACATCGCGTCAGGTCGGCACCACCGTTCTTGGTCGGGATGACGACCGAGATCATTCGAGCTTCGGCATGGCGGCGGCGTTAGGTCGGGTCGGTTCGACGGAGCGGCATCGTCAGCAGCGCGAGGAAGAAGGCGCCGAACGCCACCTGGAGTCCGAGGCCCAGGACTGTGACCAGAAGCGCAGTCTCGTACACCCTGCCAAGTACGCCGAAGCCGTTTGACGCCCATTCGACCGCGACTGCGGTAAGGCCCGCGACGGCCAGAAGTATCAGCCCTCCTCCGATCAAGAGGCCGTGTTCTAGCCGCAAGTGCCGCCCGAGCCGCTCGAGCAACGGGTCGCGCTCTCCGATTCGCACCCGCGCGTATGTCCGCGCAAACACGCCGAGCTGGATCACCTGGCCGCCAATCAGGGTCAACGCAACGAAACCGAGCATCGTGTGGATCTGCCACGTCCGACCGAAGATGTCGGTTGGGCCTGTCGCGAGAGCGAGCATGCCGATCACGCCGAGCACGAGCAGGATGCTTCCGGGCACCAAGTACAGCCAGCTTGGGCTGTATAGGAGCATGAAGCGGACGTGGCGCCATGCGTCCCCGAAGCGATTCAGCTTCGACTCGCCGACGCGAGGGTAGTAGTCGATGGGGATCTCGCTCACGGTGAGCCCTCGCCGGTAGGCCTTGAACACCATTTCCGACGCGAACTCCATCCCGGTCGAATGCAAGTCGAGGACCGGAAGCGCCTCCCGCCGAAGCGCGCGCATCCCGCAGTGCGCGTCCGAGACTTTCACGCCGAAGAGCAGGTTCAGGAGCCCCGTCAGGACGGGGTTGCCCACGAACCGGTTCAGGAAAGGCATCGCGTCCCCGTGGATCGTGCCGTTGAAGCGCGACCCGATCACGAGGTCGTCGCCCTGCTCGAGCCGATCCACGAACGGCGCCAAGTCCTGCAGCGGGTAGGTGTCGTCGGCGTCCCCCATCACGAGGTACTCGCCCTGCGCGGCGGCGAGACCCGCCAAGTACGCGTTTCCGTAACCGCGGCGCTCCTCGGAGACGACCCGCGCTCCTCGGGCGGCAGCGACCGCAGCTGAGTCGTCCGAAGATCCGTTGTCGACGACCACAACCTCTCCCGAGCGGCCCGAGCGGCGGATCCCCTCGAACGCGTGGTCGACGACGGTTCCGACGGCCGCCTCCTCGTTCAGGCACGGGATGATGACCGAGACCTCAGAGGGCGTTGTCATCGACCTCGAAGCTAGCAGGGACATGTGTCAGAGCATCCGCGGAGCCTTCGCGTTGCGAGCGCCCCGGTCCTCGGTTGGCGAACTCGCCTCGTGCGACCAATCCCGTCCCGATACCTCTGGCCGAGAATGGTCGCTGAAGGCGCTCGAGCGGTGTGGCGACGGCATGCACGACTCGCGCAAGTGAGACGGGTGGTTGTAGGTGCCGTCCACTCTTCGCGGTGCGCTCACAGACCGGCGATTCGTACCGTCGTCCGCGCGACACAACGTTTTGGATCGTCTCCTGGACGTTTGCATACGGTGATCCGTATGCCCGAACGACTATTTGCCCCAGCGCAGCGCCTGCGAACAATCGAACGAGATCCTCGGGGTCGTACCGTCGCAGGTCGCCGACGCTCGCGTTGACTTGCCCATACCGTCCCGGGTCACTCGGCACGCTGATTAGGAGGCACCCACCAGGCCGAAGATGTCGGACCCATCGTGTGACCGCCGCGTCGTCGTCGTCGATGTGCTCGAGCACCTCCAGCGCGCAAACGACGTCGAAGTCCTGCTCGGGTTCGAGGTCCTCGAACCCACAGTTGAGCAGCTCGCCTCGGGCGCCAATCCGACGCGTCGCGATGTCGAAAGAGTGCTTGTCCGGCTCGATGCCGACATACTCAA
>DASTEM010000165.1:0-3385 GCA_035709545.1 Gaiellaceae bacterium
GTGCACAGTGGACACACATCGACGAACTCGACGCCGTCCGGCGAGAACCGCAGCGCGTACTCCCCCTGGAGCAACGTCCGCTCGCACACGGCGCACCCGCGACGGACCGTCGCCTTCGTCACGCGCATGAATCGGACCCTAGCAGGGATTTCCGCTTATCCACAGGGCGTAGAAAGCGGGTCAGACCCCAGGACATGTCCGATCAGGCCTTGGCGGCCTCGCGCTCGCGGCGTGTCTCCTCGATCACCTTCTGCGCGACGTGGGTCGGGACGTCTTCGTAGCGCAGGAAGTGCATCGAGTAGTCGCCGCGACCACCGGTCATCGAGGTCAGCGACTGCGCGTACGTGAGGAGCTCCGCCATCGGCACCTCGGCACGGATCGTCGTCATCCCGCTGACCGGCTCCATTCCCTGCAAGCGACCCCGCCGCGAGTTGAGATCGCCGTTCACCGCTCCGACCGCTTCGTCGGGCACCGTCACCTCGAGCTCCATGATCGGCTCGAGCAGGACCGGGTCGGCGTTCATGTACGCGTCCTTCCACGCCATTGAGCCGGCGATCTTGAACGCCATCTCGGACGAGTCGACCGTGTGGTACGAGCCGTCCACGAGCTCGACCTTCACCCCTTGGACGGGCGCGCCGGCGAGCTCGCCGTGGTGCATCGCCTCCTGGATCCCCTTGTCGACCGCGGGCCGGAAGCTCTGCGGGATCACGCCTCCGACGATCTTGTCGACGAACTCATAACCCTCCTCGGTCGGCGAGACGACGATGTGGCAGTCGCCGAACTGCCCGCGCCCGCCGGTCTGCTTCTTGTAGCGCCCGTGGGCTCGAGCTTCCCGCCGGATCGTCTCGCGGTAGGGAACCCGCGGCGGATGCAGCTCGATGTCGACGCCGAACCGCCGCTTCGCGCGCTCGAGCGCAACCTCCACGTGCATCTGGCTCATGCCGGAGAGGATCTCCTCGCCGGTCTGCTGGTCGCGGCGAAGCCGGAGGGTCTGGTCCTCTTCTGCGAGGCGGCGAATGGCGGTCGCGACCTTCTCCTCGTCCCCCTTCGACTTCGGGGTGATCGCAAACGACATCACGGGCTCCGGGAAGCCGAAGTCGGGGATCTCGACCGGGACCTCCTTGTCGACGAGGAGGTCGCCCGTCTGCGCCTCCTTGAGCTTCGCAACAGCGCCGATGTCGCCCTCGCCGAAGTCGAGCGCGGGCTTGTGCTCCTTCCCCTGCAGCTCGAGAAGCGAGCCGAGCCGCTCCTTCCCCTTCCCGCGGAGGTTCACGAGCGTCGTCTCGGCGGTCGCGGTGCCCTTCAGCACGCGGAAGAGATTGATCCGTCCGGCGAACGGGTCGGCCACCGTCTTGAACACGAAGAGCGCGGTAGATGCTCCGTCGACGTCGATCGGAGAGCCTTTCTTCGCCGGCGAGGGCACTCCCTCGACGAGGAGGTCGAGGAGAGCATGGGTGCCGAGGTTCTTGGTGGCGACGCCGCACGCGACGGGGAACACGTCACCGCTCGTCACTGCCGCCTTGAGCGCAGCCGCGACCTCCTCCGCCCCGAGCTCCTGCCCGTCGAGGTACCGCTCCATGAGCCCTTCGTCGGTCTCGACCACGGCGTCGAGGAGCTTCTCGCGGTATTCCGCGGCAAGGTCTGCCATGTCGTCGGGGATGGGACCCGGCTCGCCCTCCTTCCCGCCTTCGGGGCTCGAGTACGCGCACATGTGGAGCACGTCGACGATCCCGGTCAGCTCGTGCTCCGAGCCGATCGGGATGTGCACGGCGACGCACTGGGCGGAGAGCTGGGAGCGGAGCTGCTCGAGCGTGCGGAAGAAGTCGGCGCGCTCGCGGTCGAGCATGTTCACGAAGACGACGCGCGCGAGGCCGAGCTCGGACGCGAGCTTCCAGGCGCGGGTGGTCCCGACCTCGAGCCCCATCACCCCCGAGACCGTCACGAGCGCGCCCTCGACGACTCGCGCGGCGCAGCGAAGCTCACCCTGGAACGCCGGATCGCCGGGCACATCGATCAGGTTGAGCTTGCGGTCCTGCCACGTCGCGTGCTCGAGCGACATCGAGATCGAGAGCTGGCGCTTGTGCTCGTCCTCGTCGGAGTCCGACACGGTCGTCCCCGCCTCGACCGTGCCGAGCCGGTTGGTCGCACCCGACTGGAACAGCATCGCCTCGACCAGCGACGTCTTCCCCGTGCCGCGGTGACCGACGACGGCGACGTTGCGGATCTTGGCAGACTCGGGCATGGGCTGGCTCTCCTTCTCGGGTTGGACGGACGCAAGCTTAGTCAGCAGCCGCGTGGCGGAGGCTCTGAGCAGGCAAAGGCGGTTAGGCGACTGAAACAGCGCTGTAACGCCGGCTCGTTACAAGTCCTCCCGAGACGTCTTATCGTTCCCGCAAGGCCCCGAAGACAAGGATGCGCACGTGCACGTGAGCGACGACACGCGGGTCGGTACCGAGCTCGCCGGCTACCGGATCGAGTCGCTGCTGGGCTTCGGCGGCATGAGCGTCGTCTACCTGGCCGAGGATCTGCGGCTCAAGAGAAAGGTCGCGCTCAAGCTGCTCGCGGCCGGCCTCGCCGAGGACGCGTCCTTCCGCGAGCGCTTCCTACGGGAGTCGGAGCTCGCCGCCTCGATCGACCACCCGAACATCGTCCCCATCTACGAGGCCGGAACGACCGACGACGACCTCCTCTTCATCGCCATGCGGTACGTCGAGGGCTACGACCTGAGAGAGCGCCTTCAGCGTGGCCATCTGGACGTCGCAGACGCGATTGGAGTCATTGCCCAGGTGGCGAGTGCGCTCGACGCGGCCCACGCGCGCGGGCTCGTGCACCGTGACGTCAAGCCGTCCAACGTGCTCCTCGACCCGGGCGCCCGGCCCGACGGCTCCGACCACGTCTACCTCGCCGACTTCGGCCTCACGAAGCTCCTCTCCGAGGAGACGGCGAACGCCGGTGACGGCCGCTCGCTGGGGACGATCGACTACGTCGCCCCGGAGCAGATCGCCGGCGAGGACATCGACGGGCGGGCGGACGTCTACTCGCTGGGGTGCGTCCTCTACGAGTGCCTTGTCGGCCAGTCGCCGTTCCGGAGCGATTCGGAGCTCGCGGTCGTCTTCGCTCACCTCGAGACGGACTCACCACTGCCCAGCGCCGCGCGGCCGGAGCTGCCGGCCGCGCTCGACGGAGTGCTCGCCCGCGCCCTGGCCAAGGAGCCCGAGCAGCGCTACTCGACCTGCCGGGAGCTGGCACAGGCCGCGCTTGCCGTTGCGGTCGACGAGGCGAGCCGCGTGCTTGTCGACGTCGCCTCGCGCGCCGCCGCCGGCAGGAGCGACCTGAGCGAGATCGAGGCGGAGTTGGCCGGCAAGGTCGTCGACCTCCAGCTCGC
>DASTEM010000166.1:0-5656 GCA_035709545.1 Gaiellaceae bacterium
TCAGGATCGCCGAAGTCGTCCAGCTTGATCGACCTAGCCGCACCAAGCAACGCGACGCCCCCGCCCGGGACGATGCCCTCCTCGAGAGCCGCACGCGTGGCCTGCAGCGCGTCCTCGACGCGGTGCTTCTTCTCCTTCATCTCGGTCTCGGTCGCCGCGCCGACGTTGATCACGGCGACGCCGCCCACGAGCTTGGCGAGGCGCTCCTGGAGCTTCTCGCGGTCGAAGTCAGAGTCGGTGTTCTCGATCTCCTGCTTCAGCTGCTTGATGCGCCCCTTGATTGCGTCGGACCCGCCGGCACCGTCGATGATCGTCGTCGTGTCCTTGTCGATGACGATCTTGCGAGCCTTGCCGAGCTGCGAGAGCTTCGTGTTCTCGAGCTTGAGGCCCAGCTCCTCGGTGATGACCTCGCCGCCGGTCAGGATGGCGATGTCCTCGAGCATCCGCTTGCGGCGGTCGCCGAAGCCCGGCGCCTTGACCGCGACGGCGCTGAAGGTGCCGCGGAGCTTGTTGACGACGATCGTCGCGAGCGACTCGCCCTCGACGTCCTCGGCAACGATGAGCAGCGGCCGACCGGCCTGAATGACCTGCTCGAGTACCGGCAGGATGTCCTTGACCGCACCGATTTTCTGGTTCGCGATGAGGACGTACGGCTCCTCGAGGACGGCCTCCATGCGCTCGGCGTCCGTGATCATGTACGGGCTCAGATAGCCCTTGTCGAACTGCATGCCCTCGGTGAACTCGAGGTCGAGGCCGAAGGTCTGGCCCTCCTCGACGTTCACAACGCCGTCCTTGCCGACCTTCTCGATCGCGTCGGCGATGACGTCACCGATCTCGCGCTCGCGCGACGAGATGGTGGCGACGCGGGCGATGTCTTCTTTGCCGTTGACCTCGGTCGACTGCTTCTTGAGATCCTCGACAACGGCGTCGACGGTCTGCTCGATGCCGCGCTTGAGCGCCATCGGGTTCGCGCCGGCAGCGACGTTCTTGAGACCCTCACGGACGATCGCCTGAGCGAGCACCGTGGCGGTCGTCGTGCCGTCGCCGGCGACGTCGTTCGTCGACGTCGCTACCTCGCGCACGAGCTGAGCGCCCTGGTTCTCGAACGGGTCCTCGACCTCGATCTCGCGGGCAATCGTGACGCCGTCGTTCGTGATCGTCGGCGCGCCGAACTTCTTGTCGAGGACGACGTAGCGTCCCTTCGGGCCGAGCGTCACCTTGACGGCGTCCGCGAGGATGTTCACGCCACGCTCGAGCGAGCGGCGCGCATCCTCATTGAACTTGAGTTCTTTGTGAGCCATCTATTCCTCCTAGCGAAACGAGCTATGCGGCCGCGCCGGCAAGCTTGCGCTTACCCTTGCTGCCTGTGGTTACGACCTTCGCGAGCACGTCCGACTCGCGGAGAATGAGAACGTCGTCGAGGCCGACCTTGATCTCCGTCCCGCCGTACTTGGAGAAGATGATCTCGTCGCCAACTTCCACGTCCATCTTGATGTACTCCCCGTCCTCGTCACGAGAGCCGGGGCCGACCGCCAGGATCTTGCCGCGCTGCGGCTTCTCCCTCGCTGTGTCGGGCAGTACGATGCCTGAGATCGTCATCTCCTCTTCATCGAGGACTTCGACTATCAGGCGGTCGCCCAGAGGCTGCAAATCCATACGAGAGACCTCCCTAGGTACAGAGTTTGTGACACATCTGGCACTCAGACCGTCTGAGTGCCAGCTCCACCATAGCACTCGCGCTCCGTCTCGCCAAGCCGATTTGAGTCGATCTGGCTCACATCTCGGGCAGATTGTGCGAGTGAATGTCACAAAGTCGACGTGAGACGGGAGTTCTCTGCCGGTGTCGTCCTGGCTCACCGGATGCGCGATCGCTGGTGGTTCGCGGCCGTCCGCCCGCAAGGAAAGCGCGAGGGGATCTGGGTGCTTCCGAAGGGGCTCGTCGATGCCGGCGAGACGCCGGCCGAGGCCGCGCTGCGCGAGGGCTACGAGGAGACCGGCGTACGCGCGAAGCTCTCGTCCAAGCTCGGCGACGTTCGCTATGTCTACACGTGGGAAGGCGAGCGCATCTTCAAGATCGTCAGCTTCTATCTAGCGCGCCGAACCGGCGGCCGGATAGGAGAGCTGCCGGCCGGGATGGAGATCGAGGTGGCCGAGGCTCTCTGGCTCCCCCTCGACGACGGGCCGCGACTCCTCGCATACAAAGGCGAGCAAGAGATGGCCGCGCGAGCGCTCGAGCTGCTTCGCGCAGATGATGACCACGACACGCCGGACGCCGTATGATTCCGCGGCCGTCGATGCCGACCTTCGCACTCAATTTCTACAACCCGGCAGTCGCCGAGCAGCTCCGCACCGGCCGCAAGACGGCGACGATTCGCCTCGGGGACAAGTCGTCCAAGTACCGCAAAGGCATGATCGTGACTGTGCTCTGCGGCGCCCGCTATGGCCAGCGTGAGCGAATCTTCGACGCGGTCATCGACAAGGTCGAGGTAAAGGCGCTGAGCGAGCTGTCGCCGCGCGAGGTCGAGCACGACAACCCGCAGATCCGGCGAGTCGACGAGATGGTGTGGTTCCTCAGCCAGCTGTACAACCGCGAGGTCTCTGAGGACGACATCGTCACCGTGATCCGGTTCTCGCAGATCGCGTAGGGGCGCATCTAACTCAGAGCAACCACCACACGATCGCAGCGACTGCGACAGCGCAGAGCATGCCGACCGCGATCTTCCAGCGCGCGGGAAGCGCCTTCGCACGATCCCAGAACCTCGCCACGGGGAGGTAGGCTCGCGCGGCCCACTCGTACTCGAGCGCGAGCAGGCGAAGGCCGACGAGAAGGAGCGGCAGCCCGAGCTCGGGAACTGGCACAACGATCGCGACGCCGGCGAGTGCGGCGACTACGCCTCCGCCGACGCTCATGAGCCGCGTGGCGCGAGACCGTTGCCGGTGGCGTGCTCGCGCAGCGTCGAGCCGGGCGCTCGCACCCTCGGTCGTCACTTGCCGGGACGTCTGATCTGCACGCCGAAGAGCTCGCGCGAACGCACAGCCGTTCCGCACTCCTCGCATTCGACCGCGAACGCCGACGCGATCGGCTCCTGACAGCTCGGGCAGCGATGTCGGAGCTCGCCCCCGCACTGTGGACATCCCGCGGGCAGCGCGTCCTCGTCGTCGAGGAAGTAGCGCAGCGTGTGGCCGCATTCGAGACAGAACGCGACCCAGTCTCCGAGGGTCTTGCGGCGCTCCTCCTGGATCCAGTTGCGTCTCGGTCGAGCCACGGTGGTAATGGTAGGGCGAGATATCTCGCCCCAACGACCCGGGTAGGCCAACAGGCCCAGTCGTTAGAGTGAGGCGACCCCAACCGGACGACGGGAGACTGTTGCATGGCCGTGCGCGAAGCCGAGCCCGTGAGCTCGCTGCAGGAGGTGAAGGAGGCTGGACTCGATCGCGAAGACCTCCTCGCCGTCTACCGGAACATGCTTCTGACGCGCGGGATCGAGGAACGCGGCCACATCCTTTACAAGCAGGGCAAGATCCCGGGCTCGTTCTATACCGGCCGCGGGAACGAGGGCGCAGCGGTAGGCGTCGCGACCGCAATGGGACCGAACGACGTCGGAACACCGCTGCACCGCGACATGGGCGTGCACATCACCCGTGGCGCCGAGCCGTGGCGCATCTTCGCGCAGTACATGGGACGCGAGGACGGGCCGGCCCGAGGCCGCGACGGAAACGTCCACATGGCAATCCCGGAGCTCGGGCTCCACCCGATGGTCAGCCATCTCCCGGCGATGCTTCCGGTTGCAACCGGTATGGCGCTCGCCTTCAAGATCCGCGGCGAGCGGCGCGTCGCTGTCGGCTGGTTCGGCGAAGGGTCCGCAGCACGCGGAGATGCGCACGAGAGCATGAATCTGGCCGGCGTGCGACAGCTTCCGGTCGTGTTCGTCTGCGACAACAACCAGTGGGCCTACTCCACGCCGACGTACCTCTCCTACCCGATCGAGCACATCGCCGACCGCGCGGCTGCGTACGGGTTCGAGGGTGTCGTGGTCGACGGCACCGACGTGCTCGCGGTCTACCGCGAAGCGCGGCGGGCGATCGAGAAGGCCCGCGAGGGGGGCGGCCCCACGCTCGTCGAATGCCTCACACTGCGCATGGAAGGACATGCCGTCCACGACGATGCCTTCTACGTGCCGAAGGAGATGTTCGAGCAGTGGGCGGCACACGATCCGATCGAGCGCTTTCGCACGTGGCTCCACGACCATGCGGACATGACGGACGAGGAGGAGAGCGAGATCGCCTCCATGGTCAAGCGAATCCTCAACGACGCGCTCGATCGCGCGGACGCGTCTCCGATGCCAGATCCGTCCTCACTTCAGGATGCCGTGTTCGCATCTCCCGAAGACCTCGACACCCCACACCACAAGTGAAGGCTCCTCGCGATGGCTGAGATGACCTATATCCAGGCGATCTCGGACGCGTTGCGGCTCGAGATGCGGCGCGACCCTCGCGTGTTCTTGATCGGCGAGGACGTCGGCGTGTACGGGGGCGCGTTCAAGGTGTCGCTCGGGTTCCAGGAGGAGTTCGGCCCGTGGCGTGTGCTCGACGCTCCCCTTTCCGAGACGGCGATCGTCGGCGGCGCAACGGGCGCGGCGCTCATGGGCCTTCGACCTGTCGCCGAAATGCAGTTCGCCGACTTCATCTCCTGCGCTTGGGACCACCTCGTGACTGTCGCCGCCAAGCAGTACTTCCGCGGGCACACGCCAGTCCCGATCGTCGTTCGCCTTCCGTCCGGCGGAGGTTTCTCGGGCGGGCCGTTCCACTCCCAGAACCCGGAGAGCTCGTTCGCGCACATCCCCGGTCTCAAGATCGTGTGCCCGGCCACGCCGCACGACGCGAAAGGCCTCCTGGCAGCGGCGATCGAGGACCCGAATCCGGTGCTCTTCTTCGAGCACAAGCACCTCTACCGCCGCATCAAGGGTGAGGTGCCGGAAGACCGCTACACCGTCCCATTCGGATACGCGAACGTCCACCGACCGGGCGACGACGCCACGATCGTGACGTGGGGGGCCATGGTTCACACGGCGACCGAAGCCGCTGACGAGCTCGCCAAGGAGGGGTTCGAGGCCGAGGTGCTCGACCTGCGAACCCTGATCCCCTGGGACAGAGAACGCGTGTTGGAGGGCGTCCAGCGCTGCTCCAAAGTTCTTGTATTGCACGAGGACACGCGAACGGGCGGCTTCGGAGCAGAGATCGCGGCAACCATCGCCGAGGAGGCGTTCGAGCAACTCGACGCCCCGGTTATGCGCATCGCGGCCCCGGACATGCCCGTCCCGTATGCACCGTCGCTCGAGAAGGCCTACATCCCACAGGTCGCGGATGTCGTCGCCGCACTCCGCGAACTTGCCGCCTATTAGGAGGACGACGTGTCGACAGGAACGCAGACCGAGGTCGTAATGCCCCAGATGGGCGTGTCGGTCGCGGAGGGGACGATCACGAAGTGGCTTCGGCAGGTCGGCGATCCGATCGCCCGAGACGAGCCGCTCCTCGAGATCTCGACCGACAAGGTCGACACCGAAGTTCCGAGCCCAGCCGAGGGAGTGGTGACGCAGATCCTGGTGGCAGAGGGTGAGACCGTCGAGGTCGGCACGGTGATCGCGACCATCGGGCC
>DASTEM010000167.1:0-2751 GCA_035709545.1 Gaiellaceae bacterium
TGGTCCACGTCCCGGTGTCGATGCTGTTTCCCCCCATCGACCCGAACGAGCGATTTCGCGAGCGTCGGGCCGCGGTAAGGCGTAGAAAGCGCCTTCGTCGAGCCGCTGCGGTCAGTGCCATGTTGCTGAGCGTCGTCCTACTTGGCGCCGGCGCGCAATTCGTGAGCACAGGCAGCGCTCCCAGCAGCGAACCCGCAGCGCCGGCGATCTCGGCCATCGCGGTGTCCGGCCCTCAGGCGCTGCCCGTCGAGATCAGGGGCGTCCACGTCACGATGGGACTTGCATCGCTACCGGGGAAGCTCGACGAGTACATCGATCTCGAGCGCGACGGGCTGACGGCTCTCGAGCTGGACGTGAAGGACGAGAACGGCCAGATCGGGTTCGTGTCGCGCGGAACCACTCTCGCAACGAAGATCGGCGCTGCGCGTGACTTCTTCAAACCGCGTGAGGTCGCGCGGCTTGCGAGCGAGCGCGGCGTATACCTGGTTGGGCGCATCGTGGTCTTCGAGGACCCGATCCTCTCGCACGCTCGCCCTGACCTCGCGATCCGTACGTCCGGCGGCGCGGTGTGGGAGGACTCCGCCGGGCTTGGCTGGACCAATCCCTATGACACGCGGGTCTGGGAGTACAACGTCGACGTGGCCGTTGCGGCCGCGCGCGCCGGCTTCGACGAGATCATGTTCGACTACGTGCGCTTTCCCTCGGACGGGAACGTCGACGGCGCCGTGTATCGCAACCGCGGGTCGCTCGCGAAGCGGGACGCGGTACCCGCGTTCCTCCGATATGCGGCTCGCAGGCTCGATCGGTTCGACGTTCGCGTCTCGGCCGCCGTGTTCGGTCTGTCGGCCGCGCGCGACCTCGGGATCGGGCAGCTACCACGGCGCATGGCGCCGCACGTCGACACGATTTATGCGATGACCTACCCGTCGCTCTTCGGACCGGGTGAGCTCGGGATCGCCGATCCGAGCGCCGCCCCGGGTGAGACGGTCTCCCGGGCTCTCAGGAGGTTCGCGATCCGCCTACGCGGCTCGCAGGCGCTCGTGGTCCCATGGGTACAGGACTTCAGCTTCACGACGCCGTTCGAGCTGGAACAGGTTCGCGCGCAGATCGATGCGGCGCGCAGAGCCGGCGCGAAGGGGTTCATGCTCTGGAACGCAGAAGGTGTCTACACCGACGGCGCGCTCGCGCCGCCGTAGACAACTTCGTCAGGGGGCGAGCCACTCGCGTCGCCAGCCGTCGGCGGATCGGGAGAAACGGATGCGGTCGTGCAGCCTGTTTTCCCGGTGTGTCCAGAACTCGATGCTTTCGGGGGCCAGGCGATAGCCGCCCCAGAAGTCCGGAAGGGGCATCGTCTCTTCGCCGAATCGGCGCTCGGCTTCGGCGACGAGCACGTCGAGCTCCGTTCGCGCTGCGAGCGGTCGGGACTGCGGCGATGCCCAGGCGGCGACCTGACTCGCTCGCGGCCGCGTTCTCCAGTACATCTCGGACTCCGCCTGATCGACCTCTTCGACGGTGCCCTCTGCTCGAACCTGGCGACCGAGCTCCCACCAGTGGAGCACGACCGCTGCTCGGGGATTCGCCCGAAGCTCATCACCCTTTCGCGACGTGCGGTTCGTGAAGAACGTCAGTCCACGCTCGTCGACCCCCCGCAGGAGCACGACCCTGGCCGAGGGTCGGCCGCGTATGTCTGCCGTCGCAAGGGTCATCGCGTCGGCTTGCGGCAGAGAGTCTCGAGCGTCCGCGAGCCAAGCTTGGAGCTGTGCGATCGGGTCCGGGTCGAGGTCGTGCTCATCCATCGGTGCCAGGATGCCTACCCATCGAGACCGACGGGGGCCTTGGATAGGCTGGCGCGCGTGGCCGCGACCCGCGTGATCGAGCTCCGTACGGAGATCCCCGGCCCGCGTGCGCGAGAGATCCTCGAGCGGGAATCGCGCGCGGTTGCATCGCCGCTGATCGTCCATGGGCCCGTCGTCGCCGCGGAAGCACGGGGGGCGACGATCACCGACGTCGACGGCAACACGTTCGTCGACTTCGTCGGCGGCGTCGGGGTGGCGAACGTTGGGCATAACCACCCCCGGGTGGTGGCCGCGATCGCCGAGCAGTCGGAACGCTTTCTACACACGGATTTCACCGTCGTCGCATACGAGGGTTACATCGCGCTCGCCGAGCGGCTCGGGCAGTTGGTTCCGATCACTGGTGAGACCCGAGGCGCGTTCTTCAATGCCGGCGCCGAGGCGGTCGAGAACGCCGTCAAGCTCGCCCGGCTCCACACCGGTCGGCATGGAGTGATCGCGTTCGACGGCGCCTTCCACGGGCGCACGTTGCTGGCCTTGACGATGACGTCACGAACGCACCCGTACAAGAAGGGGCTCGGGCCGTTCGCACCGGAGGTCTATCGGGCTCCGTACCCGAACGCGTACCGCGGCCCCGATGCGCAGACCGCGCTTGCAGCGCTCGAACGGATGTTCACCACCCACGTCTCCGCCGATCACATCGCAGCGATCGTCTTCGAGCCTCAACAGGGCGAGGGCGGTTTCATCCCTGCTCCGCCGGAGTTCGTTCGCGGGCTACGGCGAATCTGCGACGAGCACGGGATCGTCCTCGTCGCGGACGAGGTTCAGACAGGGTTCGGCCGAACTGGCCGCATGTTCGCGATGGAGCACTTCGACGTCGAGGCCGACCTCCTGATCGTGGCGAAGTCGATCGCCGGCGGACTCCCGCTCTCCGGAGTGCTCGGCCGCGCGTCGATCA
>DASTEM010000168.1:0-4095 GCA_035709545.1 Gaiellaceae bacterium
AGCTTCTCGGCTGCACGGAGACGCGCGAGCGCTTCGTCCGGAAGCGAGCCGATCTCGCTGAACAGATCGGCTACGCGCTCGAACTCCCCACGCGCCCAGAACGTCGCGGCATCGAGCCAGGGCGTCGACGTCCCGAGCCCCGGCGCGCGCTCGAGGAACTCCTGTCCTCGACCGAGCGCATCCATCGCGACGGCCAGTTCGTGAGCCCAGAAATCGGCTGGGACGCCCTCGACCTCGAGGTTCGCGAGGAGCGCGTCCACCTGCAAGGCGGCATCCTCGCGACGCCCAGCCGCGACGAAGACGTTCGCGGCAGAGGCACGCGCGGGGTGGAGCACTTGAGGATCCCTGATGCCGGCAGCGAGCTCGAGCATCGCCGTCGCGTCGTCCACGGCGGCGCGCACGTCCCCACGCGCCAGGGACATCGTCGAGCGGATGTCGCGGCACATCGCCTCCATGTAGTGCCGCTCCCGCTCCTCGGACTGGGCGATGAGGGAGTCGAGCTCCAGCATCGCATCGTCCCAGCGCCCCGCGTAGTACGCGTAGAACGCAAGCTCGGATCGATCCCAGAAGGCGGCGGCAACCATCCCGAACCGCTCGGAGACCTCGAGACTTTCGCGACTGATCGCTTCAGCACGGCGGATATCTCCCAACGCGAACGTGATCGAGGCGAGATTGTTCAACCCTCGCCGCGCCTCCGGCAGATTGTGCTCGAGAGCGATGTCGATGCTCGTCCGCAGGTCGTCGAGCCCTGAGAGGTCTCCGGCGTTCGTCTTGGCTGTTCCTATGTTGTTCAGCGCGTGCGACCGCAACCCGTCGAGCCCGAGCTCCTCCGCCATCGCGAGCGCATCCGAGCCGGTCCGGATCGCCTCGTCGCTCCGACCGGCGAGCATGTGGAAGCGGGAGAGGCTGCTCGTCACGAACGCTTTGGCCGGCGAGCGGCCAACGGTTGCAACGAGCGACGCAGCTTCGTCGAAGTGAGTGGCCGCTGCATCGCGATCGCCCTGGATGAAGCACAGAATGCCACGCTCCATCTCGGCCTCGGCCGCGGTCTCGACGTCGTCGATTGCGAGCGCGGTCTCAGCGGCTGCGGCAAATTGCTCGTCGCCCCCTCTCTCGGCGTTCGAGAGGGCCCTGCCGTATGCGAGCAGGCGCTTCGGGTCGAGCGAGCCGAGCTCGAGCGCGGACGCGTAGTAGCGGACAGCAGCGCCAAACGCGTTGAGCGCCAACGCCCGGTCGCCCGCCTCCCGGACGGCCGCGGCGGCGCGGTCTGTCATGTCCCCCGCCTCGATGCCGGCACTGCGCGCATAGTCGAGCGCAGCGAGGTAATGGTGCGCGAGCATCTCCGCGCGGTCCTCGGAGCGGTCGGAAGCGAGCGTCTCGATCCACTCGGCGGCCCGCCGGTGCAGGCGAGCCCGCTCGGCCCGGGGCACTTGCCCATACGCCGCATCGCGCACGAGCGCGTGGACGAATGCGAGTTGCCGCGCCCCGGCGACGATGGAACGTCGCTCTCTCCGCACGAACTCCTTTCGCTCGAGCGCGAAGAGCATCTCGTCGAGATCCTCGGGGCCCGCGAGTGCGGCGAGCGCGTCGGTCCAGAAGACCTTGCCGAGAACCGCGGCCGCCTGGAGAAGGGCTTTCTCGTTCCTCGGGAGGCCGTCGATGCGCGCTGCGACGATGCCGTGCAGCGTCTCGGGCACGTCTGCCGGACCCCGGTCGTGCTGCATGCGGACGTACTCCTCGGCGAAGAGCGGGATCCCGCCTGCTCGCTGGAGCAGCTCGAGCTGCTGCTCCGCGGGAAGCACGGCGCGGTCGAGGAGCGCGCCCAGAAGGCGTGCAGTCTCCTCGTCGGAGAGCGGACCGATGGAGACCGTGGTCGCGTTGCGCTTCCCTCCTCCCCACCCTGGACGCCGCTCGAGCAGCTCGGGTCTCGCCGAGCACACGACGAGCAGCGGCACATCCACCACTCGGTCGGCCAGCGAATCCACGAAGTCGAGGAGGGTGTCGTCCGCCCAGTGCAGGTCCTCGAAGACGAGGACGGTCGCTCGGGACTCGGCCATCGACTCGAGAAAGCGGCGCCAAGCCGTGAACGCCTCCTCAAGGCTCCCCTCTCCCACTGAGAGGCTGTCACGAATTCCGGCGAGGGGTCGAAGATGCCGCTCGACCCAGCGAGCCTCGACTTCATCCGAGACCATGTCTCGCACCGCGGCAGCGAGCTTGGCCGACGCCTCGTCCGCGCGATCGGACTCGAGGATCCCCGCCTGCGCCTTCACCATCTCGCCGAGCGCCCACAGCGCGACTCCCTCGCCGTACGGGAGTGAGCGACCCTGACGCCAGATGATGAGCTCGGGTGTCTGCTCGACGATCTGAAACAGCTCCTGGACGAGTCGCGACTTGCCGATGCCCGGCACGCCGACCAGCGTCACGAGCTGCGCTTCCAGACGCGTGCGCACGCGGGATAGCGCGCCAGAGAGCACGTCGAGCTCCTCGGCGCGCCCAACCAGCGGAGCGCGAAGGCCTTCGCCCAGATCGGTGCCGAACCTCGCGCGCCGCGCGAGTGCGAGCCACACGCGAAGCGGCTCCGACTTGCCCTTGGCTGTCACCGGATCGTGGTCCGCGTACTCAATGGCGCGCTCGGTCGCTCGGTACGTCGCCTCGCCGACGAGAACACCGCCTGGCGGCGCGGCCGTTTGCAGCCGCGCGCCCGTGTTCATGACATCGCCCGACACCATCCCTTCGCCGAGCTCTGGGCGTACGTCGAGGGCAACGAGTGCTTCCCCGGTCGCGACGCCAACACGCACTTCGAGTGCGAGAGCCGGATCCACCTCGTTCAGCTCCGCTATCGCATCCTGAATCGCAAGCGCAGCCCGAACTGCGCGCTCGGCGTCGTCCTCGTGCGCGACAGGAGCACCGAACACGGCCACGACAGCGTCGCCGATGAACTTCTCGACAGTGCCTCCGTGCCGCTCGAGTTCGTGCCGGAGACGGTCGTGGTACGGGGCGAGGATTGCGCGGACGTCCTCCGGGTCGAGGCGCTCGGCGCGCGCCGTGGAGCCGACGAGGTCGGCGAAGACGACCGTGACGACCTTGCGTTCCTCGCGGCGACGCGCCGGCGCGGCAACCAGGGCGACGCCGCATTCCGAGCAGAACTTCGCCGACTCGGCGTTCTCGAATCCGCAAGCCGGGCACCCTGGCATTGCGCGAGTCTACGCCGGAGGACCGATGCGCTCGACCGCATGCCCGGCCGCACTCAGCGCGGCGAGCAGCTCCTGGCAGTGCACCTCGTCGCGCGTCGAGGCGACGAGTTCGATCTCAGTCTGAATGGCGCTCGTCGTCCTCCCCTCCCGGTGGTGATCGACCGACACGACGTTGCCGCGGCCGCGCGCGACGACGTCGAGGACGCCGCGCAACTCGCCCGGCCGGTCTGGGATGAGAAGACGGATCGCGAGGAATCGTCCCGACCGGGTGAGACCGTGCCGGAGCACCGAGATGAGCGTCGTCGCATCGATGTTCCCGCCCGAGAGGACGACCGCCACCGGCCCGGAGCCCGGCACGCGACCGGTGATGAGCGCCGCAAGCCCGACCGCGCCGGCGCCTTCGACGAGGAACTTCGTGCGCTCGACACAGAGCACGAGCGCTTCCGAGATCTCGTCGTCCGAGACCGAGACGGTGTCGTCGAGCACACGATCGAGAATCGACGAGGCCAGCTCGCCGCGGTGCTTGACCGCAATCCCGTCGGCGATCGTGTACCCGGGCTGGCAGATCACGCCGACCACGCGAGATTCCGGTCGAAGCTCCTTGAGTGCAGTCGCGATTCCTGCAGCGAGCCCACCGCCGCCGATCGGGACGAGAACGATCTCCGCCTCGGGCGCCTGCTCGGCAAGCTCGAGGCCGATCGTCCCCTGCCCCGCGATCACGCGCTCGTCCTCGAAGGCGTGGACGAGGGTCGCGCCGGTTCGCTCGACGTGCGCCTGCGCGGCGGCGACCGCCTCCTCGAAGCCCTCCCCCACGAGCTCGGTCGCTCCGCCGTACGAGCGCGTCGCCTCGACTTTCGCCATCGGCGCGTCCTGCGGCATGAAGATCGTCGCGGGGATGCCA
>DASTEM010000169.1:0-5489 GCA_035709545.1 Gaiellaceae bacterium
GGAAGACATCGTGCACCGAGCCGAGGATGCTCTTCGAGCCGCGAAGCAAGACGGCCGAAACCGCGTGAGCCTCTCGGAACCGTCGAGCCGCGCGGCGTAGAGGCCTCGTCGTGATCGGGGCGGTTGCACCGCTTGCCGCACGCATGCACCACCAGTCGGACCGCAACAAGCGGGACCTGACCCCAGTTGCACTCCGCTACTGATGAGCTATCGATCGTGTGAGTCAGCTATTTCCTTATTTCTTCGTCGGTAGATCCGCCACTCACGCAGTACGAGTAACGACACAAACGCACACTGCAAGTGAGAGTAACTACGACCCGACTGCTATCACGCGCTCACCCTTCGCAACAGGGGTCAGATCCCGTTCATTGCGCCCCGCCACTACAACGTGACGCGCGCCCCACCTAGGACTCGACCTGCGAGCGCTTCGCCGCGAGGAACTCGAGCAGATCCGAGCGCGTGAGGATGCCCGTCGGGCGCCCTCCGCTGGCGACCACGACGGCGCCGCTCCCGCCCGAGAGCCCTTCGTAGACCTCGTTCACGGAAGCGTCCGCGTCGACGGCCCGAAGCGGCGGCTGCATGGCGACTGCGACGTCCTCGTTGAGCGCGTCGGCGTTCCGGAACACTCGCTCGAGCAGCTCGCGCTCCTGCAAGGAACCGACAACGTCCGCGAGCGAGTCGACGTGCTCGCCCCTTACGACCGGCAGCTGCGAGATGCCGTAGCGCTGCATCACGTCGATCGCCGCCCCGACCTTCTCATGTGATCCGATGGTGACGAGATCGGGAACCTCGTGACCGACGCGCCGGAAACGGAGCACCTCCTCGACCGCAGGCGGAGGCGTCGTCCGCTCCAGGAAGCCGTACTGGATCATCCAGTTGTCGTCGTAGAACTTCGAGAGGTACGAGCGCCCCGAATCCGGGAACAGCATCAGGACGCGAGCCTCGGGCCCGAGCTTCTTCGCGACCTCGATTCCTGCCCAAGCGGTCGATCCGGTCGATCCGCCGACGAGCAGCCCCTCCTCCCGCGCAAGTCGCCGCGCGGTGATGAAGGAGTCGCGGTCGGACACGCGCACCCACTCGTCCACGACCTCGGGATCGAGCGTGTCCGGCCAGCACTCCTTGCCGATCCCTTCGACGAGGTACGGCCCTTCCGGGTGCGCCTCGTCCGCCGTGAAGATCGAGCCCTCGGGATCGACCGCGACGATTCGCACCTCGGATTTTTGCTCCTTGAAGTAGCGGCCGACGCCGGTGATCGTCCCGCCGGTGCCGACCGAGATGACGATTGCATCTACCTCGCCGCCGGTCTGCTCCCAGAGCTCGGGGCCGGTCGTTGCGTAGTGCGCCTCGGGGTTCGAGGGATTCGAGTACTGGTCGGGCTTGAACCCGCCCGGGATCTCCTCCGCGAGCCTGTCCGAGACGGAGTAGTAGCTCTCCGGCGAATGGGGATCGACGGCCGTCGGCGTGATCACGACCTCGGCGCCGTACGCCCTCAGCATCGAGATCTTCTCCTGGCTCATCTTGTCGGGCATGACGAAGATGCACCGATAGCCCCGGAGCGCCGCGGCCATGGCAAGGCCGGCGCCGGTGTTGCCCGACGTGGGCTCGACGATCGTCCCGCCCGGTCTGAGCAGGCCGTCTCGCTCGGCCGCCTCGATCATCGCGAGACCGATGCGGTCCTTGACCGAGCCTCCAGGGTTCAGGTACTCGAGCTTCGCGAGAAGCTCGCCTGGTACCTCACGGCCTAGGCGATCGAGCCGGACGATCGGGGTGTGCCCGACGAGCTCGAGGACGGTGGGGAACTCGCGGCGCGCCATCCGCGCGAAGCCTACTTCTAGCCGTACGACCAGAACTCGCCGACGAGCTCGAGGCGGTCGAGTATCGCCTGAGACTCAGCCGCGGGCCGTGGACGCCAGCCCACATCGAGCCGCGAGCCCCACCAATCGCGCGAGAGGTCGTTCAGCTTCGAGGCGCCGAGCGTGGCGCCAGGCTCCCAGCCGTTCGCGTCGAGCCACCTCCCCAGGTGTTCCTCCGACCGGAGGAAGACCATCGTGCTTCAGGTGAAGCCGATGTCCTCCCACCAGCGGCGAGCAGGCAGGAGGATGTGGACGAGCAGGTCATCGCCTTCGACGAGCTCACCGTCGGTCACCTCCAGCGCCACCGGCTCACTGCAGCATGCGCACGCGGACTCGATCCGACCGTCGCAGTGGAGCGCCGCCGGGATCCCGAGTGCGTCCCACGCACAGGTGCCTGTCCAAGTCCGGCCACCGGCCGCCACCGAGTGAGCCGTGGGGGCGAAGCAGAAGGGGTTCGCCATCCATACATCCGTCGTATCCGGGAAGAGGACGAGCGCATGGGCATCGTGGAGTCGACGATATGCAGCCGCGACCTCGGGCTCAGGCAAATCGAATGCGCCGGCGGTCTCGACCGTCGTCGGTGGCCGCCCGTTCGCGACCACGGAGAAGTACACGTGCCGGCGAACGTCGAGGTCGAAGGCGTCCATCAGTGCCTGAAGTGGCGGCGGTGGGTGAAGACCATCGCCGCGCCCGCAGCTGAGACAGCCTCGATCACTTCGGCATCTCGCTTCGACCCGCCCGGCTGAACGAACGCCGTGACGCCCGCGTCCAGCGCGAGCTGCGGCCCGTCTGTGAACGGGAAGAACGCATCCGAGGCGAGCACCGCGCCCTCAAGCGCGTGGCCGAGCTCGCGCGCCTTCTCGAGCGCGATGCGAACGGCGTCGACGCGGCTCATCTGGCCCGCACCGATTCCGATCGTCCGCCTGCCCCTCGCAAGCACGATCGCATTCGAGGTCACGTGCTTCACGACCCGCCACGCGAACAGGAGGTCGTCCCACTGCTCATCGGAGAGCTCGCCGCATACGAGCTCCATGCTGTCGCGCTCGGCGATGTCCAGGTCGCGGTCCTGAACGAGAAGACCACCGAGCACGCGCCGGTAGTCGGGCTCCGGCCTGATTGCACGACGCTCGGTGTTCTCGAGTAGCCGCATGGAGCTCTTGCCGGAAAGCGTCTGCAACGCCTTCTCGTCGTAGCCGGACGCGAAGAGCACCTCGACGAACTGCTCTGCGATCGCGTCGCCGAGGGCTGCGGTCACTTCGCGGTTCGAGACGACCACCCCGCCGTACGCCGACACGGGATCAGCGGAGAGAGCTCCAGCGTACGCCTCCTCTATCGTGGCCGCTTCGGCGACGCCGCACGGGTTCGCGTGCTTGACGATGACGCACACCGGATCGTCGAACTCACGAGCAAGCAGGCGCGCTGCCGAGAGGTCGTTGAGATTGTTGAAGGTAAGCGGCTTTCCCTGCAGTTGCTCGACGCGAGCGAGGACGTGAGTCCTGCGCCCCCGTTCGGCGTAGTAGGCGGCCTCCTGGTGGGGGTTCTCGCCGTAGGGGAGCTCGAGCGTCTTGTCGAATGCGAGCGAGATGGTCTCGGGGAACGGCTGGTCCTGGAGGAACCAGTTGGCGATCGCTGCCTCATAGGCCGCCGTCGTCGCGAACGCGGTCGCCGCGAGGCGCTTACGAGTCTCGATCGACGTCTGGCCGCCAGCCTGGAACTCCGCGAGCACGTCACCGTAGTCCTCGACCCGGCACACGGCCGTGACCGACGCGTGGTTCTTGGCGGCGGCTCTCAGCAGAGCGGGTCCGCCGACGTCGATCATCTCGATGATCTCGATCTCGCCGGCGTTCGGGTTCCCAGCGGTTCGAGCGAACGGGTACAGATTCACGCAGACGAGGTCGAACGGCTCGATCCCCTCCTTCTTCAGCGAGTTGCGATCCTCGGCGACATCGCGCCGCGCCAAGATGGCCGCGTGGATGCTCGGGTGGAGCGTCTTCACACGCCCGTGCAGCATCTCCGGAAACCCCGTGAGGTCCTCGACCCGCGTCACGGTAAGCCCTGACTCCTCGAGCTCGTCGGCTGTCCCTCCGCTCGAGACGAGCTCGAAGCCGAGCTCTGCGAGGCCCTGCGCAAACGGCACGAGACCGGTCTTGTCGTAGACGGAGATCAGCGCGCGCACAGCTCACGAACCACCCTGGGGAGGAGACGGTGCTCGGCCTCGTGCACGCGCGCGCGAAGCGTCTCGACGGTGTCGCCGGGCACCACGGCGACCGGCTCGGTCGCGATCACCACGCCAGTATCCACACCCTCATCGACGAAGTGGACCGTAGCGGCCGCCTCCGGAGCACCCGCCGCCAGGACATCCTCGAGCGGATGCGCGCCCGGGAAAGCGGGCAGCGGCGCCGGATGGACGTTGACGACGCGGTCTCGGAAGCGATCGAGAAAGAGGGGACGCAGGAGCTGCATGTATCCGGCGCAGACCACGAGCTCGACACCGTGCTCTTCGAGCCAGTCGGCCATCGCGGTGTCGCGGGCGTCGCGATCGGCGAAGTCGTCGAGGGGGAACACCTGGGTCGCGACCCCGGCGCAAGCGGCGCGCTCGAGGGCGCGCGCGCCCGTCTCGTTCGACGCGACCGCGACGACCGGAAGGTGTGCGTCCAGAAGCGCCTGCAGGTTGGAGCCTTCTCCGGAGACGAGGACGCCGATCATCCGCGCACCACGGTCCCAATGACTCGCGCGTCCCCCGGATCGGGAACGACGGCGACGTAGCCGATCCCGAGGTTGAACACACGGCGGAGCTCCTCCTCTGCGACATGCCGCGCGAGCCAGTCGAACACGGGCGGGCGCACCCACGAGCTCCAGTCGATGTCGGCTTCGAGCCCTTCGGGGAGGATGCGGGCGAGGTTGCCGAGAATCCCGCCCCCGGTGACGTGGGCGAGGCCACGGACGTCTGCGTTCGCGCGGAGCCGCTGGACTTCGTCGAGGTAGAGCACGGTCGGTGCGAGGAGGTCGTCGCCTGCGTAGTCCTCGGCCTCGAGGATGCGCCGCACCAACGTGAAGCCGTTCGCGTGGACCCCCGCTGAGGGGAGTCCGATGACGGCGTCGCCGACCTCGATCCGCGCTCCGTCGATCACCTGGTTCCGCTCGACGAGCCCGACGCAGGTTCCTGCGAAGTCGAGCTCGTCCTCCCGGTAGATGCCCGGCAGCTCCGCGGTCTCGCCACCGATCAGCGCGCAGCCGGCCTCACGGCAAACCCCGGCCGCTCCCTCGACCAGCTCCACGACCGACTCGAGGTCAATGCGGGCGGCCGCAACGTAGTCGAGGAAGAACAGCGGCTCGGCGCCGCAGGTCACGACGTCGTTGATGCAGTGCGCGGCAAGGTCAGCACCGCAGGCTCCAAGCTGCCCACGCTGACGCGCGACGATGAGCTTCGTCCCGACGGAGTCTGTCGACGCGGCCAGGAATCTGTCTGCGTCTATCGGGTAGAGCCCTGCGAACGAGCCGAAGCCCGACGCTCCGGTGGACTCGGCCGCGGCGCGAAGCCGCTCGACGATCGCGTCCGCGGTCGTGAGCGAGACGCCCGCCGCAGCGTACGTCTCGTCGCTTCGTCCCACCCCGCGAGTGTACGGGCTGCGGAAT
>DASTEM010000170.1:0-3242 GCA_035709545.1 Gaiellaceae bacterium
CTGAACGAGGAGATCGGGCGCTCGGTCTGGGCGCAGCTCGTCTTCGGCTGCCAGGCGCCCGATGCCGGGAACGGCGAGATCCTCTGGCACTTCGGGACCGACGAGCAGAAGGAGCGCTGGCTCAAGCCGCTGGTCGCGGGCGAGGTGCGCTCGTTCTTCTCGATGACCGAGCCGGAAGTGTCCGGCTCCGATCCGACGACGTTGCAGACGCAGGCGGTACGCGACGGCGACGAGTGGGTGATCGACGGCCACAAGTGGTTCTCGTCGGGCGCCGAGGGGGCGTCCTTCGGGATCGTCATGGCCGTCACGGATCCCGAGGCCGATCCTCATCGGCGCGCGAGCCAGATCATCGTCCCGGCCGACACGTCCGGGGTCGAGATCGTGCGGGCGACTCCGACGATGGGTCATCGGGGACGCGGTTGGACGACGCACTGCGAGGTGCGTTACACGGGAGTCCGGGTTCCGGTCGAGAACACGCTCGGCGACGTCGGCGACGGGTTCCGCATCGCGCAGAAGCGCCTCGGGCCCGGCCGCATCCACCACGTCATGCGCTGGCTCGGCCAGATGCAGCGTGCGTTCGAGCTCATGTGCTCGTACGCGCTCGAGCGCGAGTCGTTCGGCGGGCCTTTGGCGGAGAAGCAGACCGTCCAGAACTGGGTCGCGGATTCGGCTGCGGAGATCCAGGCCTGCCGGCTGATGACGCTCGATGCGGCACACAAGATCGACCAGGGCGACGAGGCGCGCGTCGAGGTCTCGCTCATCAAGTTCTACGCGGCGCGGGTGTTACACGACGTGATCGACCGCGCGGTACAGGTGCACGGGGCGCGGGGCCTCACGGACGAGACTCCGCTGGCCGCCATGCTCGCGATGGCGCGAGGCGCGCGCATCTACGACGGCCCCGACGAGGTGCACCGCATGGTCGTCGCGCGGCGCATTCTCAAGTCGTTCGCCGCCGGGGAGCCCTGGCGCTTCGAGTGAGCTGCACGTGAACGACCTTGCGCGGCGCGTTCAGCGCACGTATTTGACACTTCTGCTCGGGAACACGCTCGCCGCCTCGTTCATCTGGGGCATCAACACCCTGTTCCTCCTCGATGCCGGGCTCAGCAACCTCGAGGCGTTCGCCGCGAACGCGTTCTTCACGGCCGGGATGGTCGTCTTCGAGGTTCCCACCGGGGTGGTGGCGGACACCTGGGGCCGACGCACGTCCTATCTCCTCGGCACGATCACACTCGCTTCCTCGACGCTTCTCTACTACCTGCTCTGGCTGACCGAGACGCCGTTCTGGGCGTGGGCGGTCGTGTCCATGCTGCTCGGGCTGGGATTCACGTTCTTCTCCGGCGCGGTCGAGGCATGGCTCGTCGACGCGCTCGAGTTCGCCGGCTACGAGGGTGGTCTCGAGACGGTGCTCGGGCGCGGGCAGATGGTCACCGGCGTGGCGATGCTCGGCGGCTCGGTGCTAGGCGGCGTGATCGCCCAGGCGACGTCGCTCGGCGTGCCTTTCTTGATGCGGGTTGTGGTGCTCCTGGCGATGTTCGCCGTCGCGTACAAACTCATGCGCGATCTCGGCTTCACGCCCGAGCCCGCGGCGCATCCGCTGACGGCGACGCGCAACGTCCTCACGGCCTCGCTCGAGCACGGCCTCGGGAACCGGCCCGTGCGCTGGGTGATGCTCGCCGCGCCGTTCAGCTCAGGGGTCGGGATCTACACGTTCTACGCGCTGCAGCCGTACCTGCTCGAGCTCTGGGGAAACTCCGAGGCGTACTCCATTGCCGGACTCGCAGCGGCGATCGTCGCCGGCGCCCAGATTCTCGGAGGCTACGCCGCGCCCAGGATCCGAGCACTGTTTCGGAAACGCACCACCGCCCTGATGCTCGGGCCGGCCGTGAGCGTCACGATCCTCGTTCTGCTCGGGCTAACGGATTACTTCTGGCTCGCCGTCCTGCTGCTCGCGCTCTGGGGGCTGGTCTTCGCCGCCAACATGCCGATTCGCCAGGCGGATCTGAACGGGATGATCCCGTCGAAGCAACGCGCGACGGTGCTCTCGTTCGATTCGTTGATGGGGAGTACCGGGGGCGTCGTCATCCAGCCCGTGCTCGGAAAGACGGCGGACGTCTACAGCTACTCGACGTCATTCGTCGTCGGCGCGGCTCTCCAGCTCATCGCGATCCCATTCGTCGCGTTGAGCCGTAGGGAGCGTTCGCCGGCGGATCTCGCGACGGGCTCGGCAGCGCCAGAGCCGGCGTAAGGACTGGTCATCTCGGGCCGGGGACGCCTTTGAACTCGTAGAGCAACGGTTCCCGGCCGGGCTGGACGATCCAGGCCTCGCCCGTGCCCTCGCTCTTGTACGCGGCCCACACGCCTTCTGCGACCTCGGACGCCTGGAGCAGGCGAAACCCCTTCGCGACGAGCTCCTCCTTGAACTCCGGAGGCGTCAACGCAGTGTCCGCCCAACCTGGGCAGACGGCCTGGATCCGGATTCCCCGCTTCTCGAGTTGCGGCGCGACCGAGCGGACGAACCCCACGACCGCGTGCTTGGTGAGGCCGTAGATCGGGTCGTCGGGGATTGCGACCAGGCCGGCGAGAGACGCCGTCACGACGATCGTGCTCCCGGTGGGCATCACGCGGCCGAGCCGCCGCACGCCGAAGACCACACCGTCCACGTTGACGCCGAGTGCGCGGCGGTACTGCTCGTCGGTCAGTGCCGCAATGTTGCCATCGCTCGTGAGAACGCCTGCATTCAGGCACGCAAGGTCGACCGAGCCCACGTGCTCCCAGGCTGCCGGATCAGTGACGTCGAACCCACTCACGAGGTCGAGCTCCTTCACGTCGAAGCCCTCCGTGCGGAGCTTCGCGACGATCGCACGCCCGATTCCGCCGGCCGATCCCGTGACCAACGCCGTCATGGAATGAGAACCACCTTCCCTGTGGACTGCCGACTCTCGATCAGCTGATGCGCCTCTGCCGCCTGCTCGAGCGGGAACTCTGCCCCGACGATCGGTCGGACAGCGCCTCCTTCCCAGAGTCGGAGGACGTCCTTCGCGGCCCGGGCGACGAGCTCGGGATTTCGTGCGATGAGCCGGCCGAGATAGAAGCCGTGCACACCGATGTTGCGGCCGACGAGCCAGGTTGGGCTGACGTCCTGCCAGAGGCCGCCCGCGTAGCCGACCGCGATCGCCGTGCCCATCGGCTTCACGAGTGCGAGCGAGGAGGCGAAGACATCGCCGCCGACGAGGTCGAAGACG
>DASTEM010000171.1:0-4786 GCA_035709545.1 Gaiellaceae bacterium
CATCGCAGCGACAAGCCGCGCTGTCTGATTCGCATCGCAGGGGTGTAGGACGGTGCTCCCGTGGATCGCCCGGAAAGCGGCGATGTCCTCGAGTCCCATCTGCGACGGGCCGTCCTCGCCGATCGACACACCCACGTGCGAGCCGCACAGCGAGAAGGTGGCTCGGCTCACTGCGGCCATGCGCACGAAGTCGTACGCGCGGGAGAAGAACGCCGCGAACGTGGAGACGAACGGTCGCCAGCCGACCGCCTGCAACCCGACCGCCGCCGCGACCAGCTGTTGCTCGGCGATGTACATCTCGAAATAGCGGTCCGGGTGCGCCTTCGCGAACGTCTCCGCGAAAGTCGAGTTGGACACCTCGCCGTCGAGAGCAACGACATCGGGCCGTGCAGCACCGAGAGCAGCGAGCGCGTCGCCGTACGCCTTGCGCGTCGCGACCTCGGAACCGACCTCGTAGCGGGGGAGCTCGAGCGGCGTCGGCAGGGGTTTCGCGGCAACCACGACCTCGGGCGTCGCGACATCGACTCGCACATCGCTGAGACCGCCGAGCTCGGCGATCGCCGCTTCCGCATCGTCGAGAGGCTTGCCGTGGAAGCCGTTGCGGTCCTCCACTGCAGCAACACCTTTGCCTTTGATCGTGCGGGCGACGATCACCGTCGGGCGGCCGCTCGTGGCCACAGCCTCCGCGTACGCGCGGTCGATCTCCTCGACGTCGTGGCCGTCAATGACGACCGTGTGCCAGCCGAAAGCGCGCGCGCGCTCGGCGTGGACGTCGAGATCCCAGCCCACCATGGTCTCTCCACGCTGGCCGAGCCGGTTGACGTCGAGGACCGCGGTCAGGTTGTCGAGCTCGAAGTGCGCAGCGTGCTCGAGCGCCTCCCAGACGGAGCCCTCCGCCAGCTCACTGTCGCCACAGAGCACCCAGACGCGGCTCGGAAGCTTCTCGAGGTACTTCGCAGCAAGCGCCATTCCGACGCCGATGGGAAGGCCCTGACCGAGCGACCCCGTCGCCACGTCGATCCAGGGAATGCGGGGCGTGGGATGTCCCTCGAGCATGCTTCCGAGCTTGCGGTACTCGAGGATCACTTCGTCGGACACGACGCCTGCTGCGCGATAGATCGCGTAGACGAGGGTCGACGCGTGGCCCTTGGAGAAAACGAGGCGGTCGTTCGCGGGACTCTTCGGCTCGGAGAAGTCGTAGCGCAGGTACCCGTCGACGAGGACGGCCAGGAGGTCGGCCGCAGACATCGCCGAGGTCGGATGACCGGACTTGGCAGCCGCGCTCATGCGGACGGAATCGACCCGGAACTGCCGCGCCAACGCCCTTCTGCGCTCGAGGGTGTCCATGCGGGCCATTCTAGGTCGGTGCCCACCCCTCTCGTCGCACGCTAACGTTCGCGTGATGGCGAGCCGCCTCCATGAGCTCTCGACTCTCGGAGTCAGCGTCTGGGTCGACTCGCTCTCACGGGAGATGCTCGAGACCGGGCATCTCGAACGGCTGGTCCGCGAAGACGCCGTCGTCGGCGTGACCTCCAACCCGACGATCTTCGAGAAGGCGCTGTCGACCGGCGAATGGTACGACGAGCAGCTTCGCGCCGAGCTCGAGCGCACGGACGACACGAGGAAGGTCTTCTTCGCACTCGCAATCGAGGACGTCAAGCGCGCGTGCGACCTCCTGAGGCCGGTCTGGGTGCGGACGGACGGCCTCGACGGATTCGTGTCTCTCGAGGTCGATCCCGATCTCGCATACGAGCGCGATGCGACCTTCGAGCAGGCGAGGCTCCTGACCGAGCTCGTCGATCGTCCGAACCTCTTCGTGAAGATTCCGGCCACTGTTCCGGGCCTCGGCGCGATCGAAGACTCGATCGCGGCGGGGCGCTCGATCAACGTGACGCTGATCTTCTCGCTCGACCGCCACGCAGCGGTGGCCGAGGCATACGTGCGAGGCCTGGAACGCCTCGTCGAAGCAGGTGGCGATCCAATGCGCGTCGCGTCCGTCGCGAGCTTCTTCGTCTCGCGCGTCGACACCGAGGCGGACCGTCGGCTCGCGGAGGTCGGGCGCGAGGACCTCCAAGGGCGCCTCGCGATCGACAACGCCAAGCTCGCGTACCAGCACTACCTCGAGACGTTCTCCGGCCCTCGCTGGGAGGCACTTGCCGACAGGGGCGCGCGTCCGCAGCGCTGTTTGTGGGCATCGACCTCGACCAAGAACCCCGCGTACCGCGACGTCCTCTACGTGGAGGAGCTGATCGGCCCAGCGACCGTGAACACAATGCCGTTCGAGACGATCGCCGCCTTCCAGGACCACGGGATTTGCGCGGACACGCTCACCGAAGGCCTCGACGAGGCCCGAGCGCTCCTCGACGACCTCACTGCTGCCGGCGTCGACTACGACGCCGTCGTGGACACCCTCGAGGCGGAGGGCGTCCAGAAGTTCTCCGACTCGTTCAACGCGCTCCTCGCCGGCATCGACGCGAAGCGCGCGGCTCTCGTCGCCTGAAGCGTCTACGGAGTCGCAAGCGCCGCAAGGATCTCGGCGTGAAGAAGCCCGTTCGAGGTGACCGCGGTCCCGCCGTCGATCCGTGGAGCTCCCGTGGCATCCGTGAACGTGCCGCCGGCTTCCTCGACGACCACCTGGACCGCCGCCAGGTCCCATTCGCTCACACCGACGGCGTCCACCGCACCATCTACGACTCCCTCGGCGACCAGCATGTGCGCCCAGAAGTCTCCAAGAGCGCGGGCATGCCAGGCACGGCGAGCGAGCTCGGGCACCGGGTTCTCGAGCGCCAGGCTGAGGACCGCGCTCTCGATCTGCGAGATCCCGGAAACCCTCATGACCACCCCGTCGACGAGCGCGCCCCCTCCACGCTCCGCCCACCACCGGTGTCCGAGCGCGGGCGCGGAGACCACTCCGAGTCGCACGACGCCGGACTCCTCTAGTGCAACGAGGGTCGCCCAGATCGGGAGCCCTCGGGCGTAGTTCCGCGTCCCGTCGATCGGGTCGAGGATCCACCGTCGCGCCCCTCCCGCGATCGCGCCGTGCTCCTCACCGAGAATCGCGTCAGCCGGGCGCTCGATCTCCAGCAGCCGGCGCAACTCGGTCTCCACCGCGCGATCCGCTGCGGTGACAGGAGTGAGGTCGGGCTTCGTCTCGATCGCGAGGCCCGAGCGGAAGAGCGGCAACGAGATCGCGTCCGCCGCGTCGGCGAGCCGAAGCGCGAGGGCGAGGTCGGGACTCACGTCCCGACGATACAGCGCTACCCGCCGGCGATCCGGAACGTCGGGCGGACGACCCGAACCGCGATCGGAGTCGACCACGTCATCGCCGGAGTCCCTACCTGCGCCGCGTTCAGGCCGCGGACGCGGTAGTACCACAGTCCGGGACTGAGCTTCAGAACCGAGGAGGTTGCAAACGTGATCGAGGACCCGCGCGCTCGCCACGGGTACTTCGTGCGCGACCACTGGATCTCGTACGCGGTCGCGCCGACGACGGGTCTCCAGGCCACGAGCGGTGTGGAGTAGACGACGGGGTGCTTGCCCGCCTGGGCAAGAAGACGACCCGTTGGAGAGAGGCCAGACACGTACGGCGACCCGGCGGTGGTGATCGCAGGCCGTGACTCCTTGCCGAAGCTTGCAACCCGTCCGGACTCGCAAGCGTCCTGCGGCGATTCGACATCGACGTATTCGAACGCCCCGCTCTCGGGCACGTAGATCCCGACTGGGACGACCGTCCAGAAGTAGCGTGTGCTGTCCCTGTCCACATCGGGCAAGTCAACACGTACGGCGCCTTCCTCCCCGATCGTCTCGTTGGAGATCACCGGGCTTCCGTCGACCATATAGGTCTTCGCGGTTTCGGTCTCGGCGCTCCCGAGGATGCCGGCGAGCGCCGCGTCGAGCTCACTCTGGCCTATCGGCAGCTTCAACGGCCCGGAGACCCGCGGCGCGAAAGCGGGTCCGCCTACCACCGAGCCGCGGAAGACGACGTTCACACAATCCCGATCGGTGAAGGCGTACGCGCGGAAGAGTCGGTATTCCTGTCCGTCGTTCCCCGTGTCCCCGGTGAACGTGAGCGCGGGCATGAGCTCGTGAGCCGCCGCCTTGGAGTCGGTGCTGATGTCGTCCGACACGGCAAAGCGCACCTGCAGCTTTCCGGCCGACCAGGGAGGGTTCGTCGCGGCGTAGATCGGGCTCCAAGGACCGTACGAGACCGCGGGAAGGCCGTTCGGAAGCGCACCCACGACCTGCCGCACCGGCCGTACTCGCCAGCGCACGGTCTGCCACCAGGTGTCCTCGAGGTGGAAGGTGTAGAACTCGCGCTGATCCGCGACGTTCGTGTGAGTGCGAACGATCTTGCGGATGTCCGTGTACCAGACGTCGTACGCGGTTGCTCCTTCCACCGGCGCCCAGCGAACGAGTCCGGGCTTCGCCGGCATTGGAACGGGTGTGTCCTCCCACCGCACGTTGAATCCGAACGGCTTGCTCCAGGCGGTCGCCCCCTGCGTCGTGATCGCGCGGACGTGCGCGTACAGCGCGTACGGCTTGCCGGTGAACCACGGCAGGACGAGGTTGACGGAGGTCGCGGGGATCCTGATCGGAGCGATGACCGTCTTGACGGTCGTCTCGGCCGCCTCCGAGTCTCCCGCGGCGGGCGAGGTGAAGGACACGGAGCGGCAGAACTTGCCCGACGTGGCGCCGTAGGCGACGTTCGACCAGAAGACGGAGCTGCCGTCGAACGTTCTGCTCGTCGCGAGCTCGAACTCGTAGCATGAGGCGCCGCGAACCGGGT
>DASTEM010000172.1:0-7965 GCA_035709545.1 Gaiellaceae bacterium
CCTCCTCGCACCTCCGCGACGGCGCGGGAGAGGAGCGCGCGCATCTCCTCGCCGCCCTTGGGCGCAACAACGAGGTCGGCGAGAAACCCGGCTGAGACCCCGTGCTTGAACGTGTGCCCGACCACCGCGACGCCCACGAGCTCGCTAGCGCGGTACGCGCCGAAGCAGCGATAGTCGCGCGGCGAGTCGAGGTAGCGCCAGTTGAAGTACTCGGCGTCGCGGACGAAGTGGCTCCCGTAACCAGCTGCGGCACGCCGGCCAAGCTCGTCCAGGTCCGGCCCGAATCGGTCGACGAGCCGAATGTCGAGGCCGCGGATCGTCCTGGGCTCGGGCGAAGGCGCCCCTAGCCCACCGCGTTGCCCGGTTCTTCCGAGCGCGTACCGAACCACTGCTCCAGCTCGCAGCGGCCGGGCCCACAGCCGGAGCCGCGGGAGGTCGATCCAGCCGAGCCGGCTCATGAAGATCGGATAGGAAGCGCCGTTCGGGAACGTCACGGTGAGCGGAGAGCCCGAGGCGGCCGCCGCAGACTCGTTCTCCCGCTCGAGGGTCGAGAACACGCCCTGCCCGCGATAGCGCGGATCAGTCGCGACGTTGACTGGGATCGCGAGCCGCGTCTCGACCCCGCTCAGCGCTGTTCTGAAGAAGCTCATCGCCGCGACGCCAATCACGTCGCCCGCATCGACTGCGAGCGACACTATCCCGTCCCCCGCGGGGTTCCGGTCGAACCACCACGCGAACTCCTCGTCGGAGAGCTGCGTCGTGCCGACGCGCGCGAGGAGCGAGACGAGCGCGGCGCGCCGGTCCGCCGAGTAGCGGACCACCTCGAAGCTCAACGCGAAGCCATTCCGAGAGCCCTAGTCAGCGAGCGTCTGACGTGCGTCCCGGCGACCGTGTCCTTGACGGACAGGAGGTCGCATGCGCCTGCGAGGACGAGCTCGAACGTGCGCGCAGAGTAGGGCTCGACGTTGTAGCGAAGGAGCTGGAAGCGATCGGTGTCCGGCCCGTTCGCTCCCGATACCGCCGTGAAAGCGAGCCTGTAACCGGCTTGCTGGACGAGGCTCGCATGCTCTGCTCGAAAGTCGGCGCGCGACCCCTTCACATACGCATACGCGTCGACCTCTCGCCCGAGTCGCTCCTCGAGGCGCAACTTCGAGACGGCGATCTCCCGTAGCGCCTCCGCAGGCTCGAGCTCCGCGAGCCGTCGATGGCCGATCCCATGTGCCTCGATGCGAACGCCGCCCGCCTCGAGCTCGGCGAGGTCGGCCCAGTCGAGCGTTGGATTCCGAACGCCGTAGCCGAGCAGCGGCTCCTCGTGCGGCAGGGGGCGGGAGTCGTCCAGGTACCCGATTGGCGCGAAGATGACCGCGGGATAGCCGTGCGAGCGCAAGATCGGAAGCGCATTCACGAGGTTGTCGCGATACCCGTCATCGAACGTGATGAGCACAGCCCGCTTCGGAAGCGGACGGCCGTCGACGTAGTGGTCGCGGACAGCCCCGAGTGACACCGGCTCGTAGCCGAGGGTGCCCAGAAGTGCCATCTGCTCCGCGAACACGGCGGTCGGGACGGTTATGGGATTCGGTGAGAGGTCGTTGACCTTGTGGTACATGAGCACGCGAAGCATTCGGTCGACTCTGCCGTCCACCGCTCCGATCCCGCTCACAGCCTCGCCCGTAACGCGGTAAAGACCGTTTTTCGCCAGCTGCATCGCTCGGTACGTGAACATCGGGCTGAGTGTAGGCGTGTCCGCGTGCGCAGCTACTGCGGAGCGACCAGGGCCTCGACCAGATCCTGAATCTGGCGCGCGTACTCCTCCGGACTCGCAAGCCACGGCTGTACCGCGACCCGTGTCGCCGACCCCAGCTGCTCCGCGAGCGCCCGATCGGTGAGCACACGGACAAGCACATCCGCGAGGGCTCGCGGGTCTCCTGGCGGCACCAGAAGACCTGTCGTCCCGTCCTCGACGATGTCCGGAATGCCGCCGACCCGGCTCGCCACAACTCCGCGACCGCGACAGAACGCCTCCACGACAACGCGCCCGAGCCCCTCGGAACGCGAGGGGAGCACGAGCACTGTCGCCGCGTCGAGCGCTCGCGACACCTCCGAAGTCGGCAGCGCTTCCGTCCATCGCGTCTGTCCGGGCAGCTCGGCGACCAGTCGAGCGACGACGTCGCGCAGCGCGCCGCTCCCGACGATGTGCAGCGTCGAATCAGGCATGCGGGGAGCCGCGAGCCGCCAGGCTTCGGCGAGGACGTCGACCGCTTTGTAGCGCTCGAGCACGCCCACGAAGAGGGCAACCGGGCGCTCTGGGAGCGGCCGCGGCTCGGTGTCCAGAAAGGGCTCGAGATCCATGAAGGCCGCGAACGTCGCGGTCGGCTCGACTCCCTGCTCGCGGACGACGCCCGACGTATAGGCGGAGATGGTGCGCACGCCGTCGGCGCCGCGAAGCCCGCGCCTCGACAGCCAGTCGGCGAACGGTGCCAGCGCCCCGCGCAACGGCGAGCCGTAGAGTCGTGTGGGTGCGGCCGGGTCGCCGTGGATGTCCGCGATGACCACGGCGGGGAGGCGCGCAAGCCTTCGCCCGAGAAGCGCGAGTGCCGTCTCCTGTGCACCTTGAACGAGAACGGCATCGGGACGGAAGTCGCGCAGCTCCCGCGCGATCCGAAACGGCAGCTGGCCGTAGAACCGCGCACCATCGAGGAAGCGCGGTCGCACCTTTGGCACGAGCCGGAATCGCAGATCGGACCCTCCCCCGCCTCCGTCGCTCGCAAGAACGCGCACCTCCAGCTCGCGCGACAGCGCCTCGAACTTCTGCTCGAGCGAGGGCGAAAGGGGGAGCGCATACCTCGTGCGGCCGACCATGAGCAGCTTTCGTCTCACGGCGCGACCACGCGAGCGAGCTCGGCTTCGATACGAGTAAACACCGCTTCCTCCGTGTAGCCCGACACCGACCGGGACGCAGCTTCGGCAAGCCGCCGCCGAAGCTCGTCGTCATCGAAGAACCGCCGGATCGCGTCAGCGAGCGCGACGACATCGTTCGGTGGAACGAGCAGGCCGTTCTCACCGTCGCGAACCACTTCCGGGACACCGCCCACCGCGGTCGCAATCACCGGGCACCCGACCGCAAGGGCTTCCACGACCGTATGCGGGAAGTTCTCCCATGCCGACGACAGCACCGACGCGTCGGCAGCGCGAAACAACCGCAGGACATCCTCCCGCGAGACGCTCCCAAGGAAGCGCACTCTCGCCTCGATGCCCCGCTCGACCGCCTGCCGCTCGAGCGACCGCCGATGGGGGCCGTCGCCGGCAACGACCAGTGTGACGTCGGGCACCGCGGCAACGGCCTCGAGCGCGACATCGAGCGACTTCTGCGGTCCGAGCCGGCCGGCGAAAGCGAGCACTCGGCCGTCGAGCTCGAGCTCTCCGCGCAGCGCCGCGCGGTCCGGAAGCATTGGGACAACTGGCGCGGGATTCGGCAAGACAGACACGCGGTCGGGATCGAGCCCCCACCCGAGCGCGACATCGCGAAGGTAAGCGCTCGGGCTGAAGACGTGGCGCGCGCTCCGCACCGCGGCATTGCGCGTCGTCCGCAGAAAACGCGTCCGCGCTCCTCCGACAGCCTGGAACCCGTCGAGCGTGCCCTCGAACCTGCCGCTTCGCGTCGCACGCTCGAAGACCTCGTCCGAGACGAGCTTCACGACGAGGGGCTTCCGGACCAGACGTGCACCCAACGCCGCACGACGAACCATGCTCGTCGCGTAGACGGCATCAGCGCCCTTTGCGCGCGTGCGCACAGCGAACGCGCAGCGTACGTGTCGCAACGCCGAGCGACGGGAGACCCAATGCACGGTGTACGCGCGCGGCGCCGGGGCCGCGTCGGCCGTCGTTATCACCTCGACTACATGCCCGCGCTCGTGAAGGAAGTCGGCAAACGCAGGCGCGTGGCTCGCCGGCCCGCCCGGGTCGGGGGGCCAGATGCCGCTGACGACGACGACTCTCACCGTGCGCCGTCGTCGACGAGGCGCGTCGGATCGGCGCCAATGGTCGTGCGCAGCCGCGCAATTGCCACCGCCCACGCAACGCCGAAGACAGCGCTGGAGACGAGTGTCGCAACGGCTGCCCCGGTCGCCCCCCACTCCGCACCGAGCACCGCAACGAGCGGAATCACGACGAGCGTCTCGAGCCCGTGAGTGACGATCCTCAGCTTCGGCCTGCCGATCGTGACGGGAAGCGACTTCGTCCAACCGATCGCGAACTGGATCGCCGCCGCGAGCAGCACGATGCGGGCCGCGTCTACGGCGTCGCCGTACTCCTCGCCGAAGACGCCCTCGATCAACCAGGGCATCGCGACGAAGAAGACCGGGACGGCGACGAGCATGAGAGCGCCCGCGGCGACCGTGTACTTGCGGATGCCGTCGAGAACGCTGATGTGCCCCCCGCCTTCCCACTCGCGAGTCTGCTCCGTCAGCAGCATCAGCCGAGCGGGCGAGCTCGCGGCCGCCAGCCCCGTCTGCGGAGTTTGCGCGATGCGGAACAGACCGACCTGAATCGGAACGGAGACAAGGCCGAGCACGAGCGGAACGAAAGTCGTACGCGCGGATATCACGCCAGTGGCCACGCTCGACTGGATGACGAACGATCGGATGCCCGGGACGTCCTCGCCGAGCTCTCGTGCGGACGCACGTGGAAAGCGTCCGAGCGCCGCAAGACCGACGACGGATACGACCGCCGTCGACACACACTGGGCAAGCACGATAGCCGCGACCGCTTCCGTGACGCCTAGCGGTGCAGCGACGACAATAGCCAGCAGTCGCAAGCCCATGGACCCGGCCTGATACATCCCGCGGAGGTCGTATCGACTGTGGAGGAGAAGCGCGGTCGCGCTCACGTTCTCGGTCGACTGAACGAGCGGGAGGAGGGCAGCGGCGAGCAGCGCTCGCCCGAGCCCTTCGGCGCCGAAGAGCTCATCGGCGAACGGCGCGAGCGCGACGAGGATAAGGGTCGCAATCGCGCCGCCGACGATCTTGAGGAGAAACGTCTGACGGAAGAGCCGGCGCAGGCGGCCCCAGTCCTCCGCCGCGACGTACCTGAACCCGTACTTGGTCAGCGACTCCTCGACTGTCAGGTCGAAGAGCACCTGGAAGAAACCGACTGCGGCCATCGCGATCGCAAAGACGCCGAACTTCTCGAGGCCGAGCACGCGCGCAGCGACGATCGTGCCCAGAATCCCGAGCGCCACCGCGACGTAGATCCACACGGCGGTCGCGGACCTGCGCCTGAAGAGGCCCGAGGACATCGCGGGTCAGTGTAGGGAGAGCACCCGAGCGAGCCTTCCGGAAGTCGGTTCTATAGTGGCGCGGTGGCGACCCCGTCGCTCGAGCGCTCGCCGATGCAGTCCAGCCTTCGCCTCCTGACCGACCGCGCCAACCTCGGGGCGCTCGTGCTCGCCGCCTCGATCCCCTTCGTGTTCAGCCACGAGCGCTATCAGCCCGAGCTCGGCGTCGAGGTCGGCTCGACCTCGATCGACCTCCGGCTCTCGGACGGGGCCATCCTCGTGGTTGCGATCGCAGCCGCCGTCGCTGCCGCGCGATTCGGCGTCGCGCGGCTCCAGCCGGCGCGGCTCTTCTGGATCCCTGGCATTGTCCTTCTCGGCTGGCTTGCGTTCGCGGCGTTTCGACCCGCGTCGCTCGAAGACCCGCTCTTCGACGACCACCTCGTGAGCTTGCTCAAGCTCGGGGAGTACGCGCTGCTCGCTGTCGCCGTGCCGCTTCTCGTTCGGAGTGTCGAGGATCTGACGATCGTTCTCGGCGCTCTCGTTCTCTGGTGCGCCGTCGCTGTCGGCGTCGCGTTGCTGCAGTTCTTCGGCTTGGACATCTTCGGCGCTTGGAACCCAGGCTGGCGGCAACCGTCCTTCCTCGGCCATCACGACCTCGCGGCACTGGCCGCACTGGCCGTGTCGCTCGCCGCAGCAGGGATCGTCGCCGGACGAAGACGGATTCCCGGGAGCGCGCTCTTCACGACCGCGCTCGCCGTCGGAATGCTCGGCCTGATGCTCGCAGGGTCGGTCGCAGCCGCGGGCGGGCTCGCGCTGGGAGCTACGGCGCTCTGGCTCGCCGCTCGCGCGCGATTCGCCCCCTCGGGACGTCGCGTGCTCGCACTCGCTCTCGTCGTCGCGGTGGTCGCCGGTGGTGTAACCGCTGTCCGAGGCGACGCGCTCGAGGACTTCCTCCGCTTCGTCGGCGTCCGGGGGGACGAGCCTCCCGTGGGCGTGGAGACGTACTCGCAGCGCGCCGTGCTTGCCTACATCGGTCTGCGCATCTGGCAGGACAACCCGATCGCCGGGGTCGGCTGGCAGCGCTCGTCCAAAGCGGAGGTCTTCGAGCCGTACCTTCCCGACGCGCGCAAGCGCTTTCCGGACGTGGTCGACCTTGCCTTCCCGGCGGAAGGTCGTGAATGGGGCGTCCAGAACCTGTACATCCAGATGCTCGCCGACGCCGGGGTCATCGGTCTCTTGCTCTTGCTCGCAGTGGCCGCCGCGGGGCTCGTCCTCGCCGGGCGTACTGCCATTCACGCAACCAATCCCTGGGCCGCAGGTGCAGGCCTTGTCGCCGTCTGCGCGCTTCTGACGCTTGCGGGGGAATGGGCGTCCCTGGGAATCGTTGCCGGCATTCCACTTCAGGCGGCGACCTGTCTCGTGCTCGGCCTGGCGGCCGCCGGCGCGGCGACCGTCGAGGAGGAGACCGATGACTGACGAGCGGCTCGACCCTCCGCGCTCGATGACCACGTACGCCGTGCGCGCACCGCTCGTCCGCTGGCTCCGCGAGCAGGCCGAGGAGGCGCACACCGTGATCGGTCCGTATCGCGTGCTCGACGTGGGGTGCGGCACAAAACCGTACGAGTCGATCTTTGGCCCCTATTCGACGTCGTACGTCGGCGTCGATCCAGTCGAGAACCGGCACGCGGAGCTGCGCGGCTCCGTTGAGGCGCTCCCCGTCGAGGACCGAAGCTTCGACCTCGTGCTCTGCAACCAGGTGCTCGAGCACTGCGATGACCCGGCGCAAGCCGTGCGGGAGCTCATGCGCGTGACTGCTCCCGGGGGTCGTGTGCTCGCATCGACTCACGGTGTGATGCCCTACCACCCGTCCCCGACCGACTACTGGCGCTGGACTCATGCGGGCCTCGCGAAGCTGTTCCTCGATAACGGGGCGTGGGCGTCGGTTAGCGTGACGCCCGCATCAGGAACGACCGCTTGCGTCGCGATGATCGTCTCGATCAACCTCAACCTCGCCCTACGACGCCTTCATCTCAAGGCGCTGGCGCGACCCCTGATTGCCACGCTCAACGGCGCCGCGGAGATGATCGACGCCCGGTCTACCCGCCTCCGCTCCCCCGGACAGGGCGGCACGCTCTTCGCGAACTTCCACGTCCTCGCGGAGGTAAAGGCGTGAACGTCCTCGTGACGGGCGGCGGCGGCTTCATCGGCTCGAACATCGTCCGCGCACTCCTCGCCCGCGGCGACCGTGTCCGGGTGCTCGACAACTTCTCGACGGGGAGCCGGGCGAACCTAGCCGGTCTCGAGCGCGACGTCGAGCTCGTCGAAGGCGATCTCCGCTCGTACGAGCGCGTGCACGCGGCCGTACGCGGTACCGAGGTCGTGTTCCACCAGGGGGCGCTGCCGTCGGTCCCACGTTCGGTTCAGGATCCGCTCACGACGACCGCAGTCAACATCGAGGGGACGCTGAACGTGCTGCTGGCTGCCCGGGACGAAGGCGTGCGCCGCACCGTGAACGCGTCCTCGTCGTCCGTGTACGGGAACACCGGCGACCTCCCGCGCGTCGAGACGCAGTCGCCGGATCCGATCTCTCCGTACGCAGTCGCGAAGCTCGCCGCGGAGCGCTTCTGTACCAGCTTCAGCCGCGTGTACGACATGGAGATCGTGTCGCTGCGGTACTTCAACGTCTTCGGGCC
>DASTEM010000173.1:0-3247 GCA_035709545.1 Gaiellaceae bacterium
GTGAGGCCTATCTCGCAGTCGACCGCTGCGAGCGCGCGGAGCAGACGCTCGGCGTAGGGAGCGCCCGATGCTCCGGTCACGCCGAGGAACACGCGCATGAGTTGAAGGCTACGCGGGATTCGCTACTTCGTGCCCTTCGACGCCTCGAGGAAGGCGCCGAGCGCCGCGAGGTTCTCCTGTCCCAAGTAGGCGTAGGAGCCCATCACGGTGTTTTGGTAGGCGGCCGGGTTCGTCAGATACAGCACGAAGTACTCAGCGTCGTTCCTCTGGCCGATCTCGGAGAGGTCGGGCGCGCCCAGGCTTCCCGCGCCCTGGCCGAGATACGTGTGGCAGTTCAGGCATCCCGACTCCGCGAACAGCTCGGCGCCTTTCACCGCCTCTGTATCGTCGGCGAAGCCCTGCGTCTCGGCCCACTCGGGAACCAACGCGACCAACTCCGAGCCGAGAGCCTCCCTCGCCGTCGCGCCCTTCCAGCTGAGAACGGCCATCGACAGGATCGTGAGCACGGCCGCAACCATGGCCACCGGACGATGCAGAGGGCGTCGCTCGCGGCGCCGGTCGTAGAACGGCAGTCCGAGAAGCAGGATCAGACAGATCGTCGGAATGCCGACGGTTGCGATGAAAACGGTCTCCGGCCACTCGAAGATCCGGAGGAGATAGAAGAGGAAGTAGAAGTACCAGTCCGGGCGCGGGACGAAGTCCGTCGTCCCCGGTTCGGCGGGCTCCGTGTACCAAGGCCCGAGTATCCCCGGCTTGACGCCGTCCGCGTCGTAGTACCAGATCACCGCGAGCGCAGTGATCACGCACACGACGATGAGCGACATGACGGTGTCGTGGAAGATCGCACGCGGGAAGAACGGCTTCCCCTCCTTCTTGACATCGTCCTTGTAGCGGGCGAAGTCCTCGCGGTTCAGCTCGCCGAGATCGCGCGCCATTAGTGCCTCTCCAGGTGATGTTGCCGCGTTCCCGCCGCGCGAAAAGCAAGCCAGGCGAGGACGCAGGGAGCGTTCATATCAGAAGATATGGGCGCGACTGAGGACGAAGCATGGCGCCGCTTTGCAGCCGGCGGGAACACGGAGGACATCGCCTGGAGGGGCACCTAATCTCCGCCTCCGCGGACGAGGCCCGCGCGTGTGCCGGCCGGCTCGACCGGCGTCCGCTCACGACCAGCGGCCTCGCTCGACCACGGCGGCGAGGAGACGCCGAGCCGCGTGACGAGATAGATGTGCACGCCGATCAACCCGATGATCGCGCCGGGTAACACGAGCATGTGGAGCGAGTACCACTTCGCGAGGGTCTCGGAGCCGATCTCCGGCCCCGTGGAGAGGAACTGCGCCAGCCACGGACCCGCGAACGGCGCCGTGCCGTTCAGGTTGATGCCGACGACGGTCGCCCAGTACGCGGTTTGATCCCACGGGAGGAGGTACCCGGTAAAGCCGAGCAGCATCCCCGTCACGAGAATGAGCACCCCGGTGATCCACGTCAGCTCACGCGGGTACTTGTAGGCGCCGTACAGGAACACCCTGCCCATGTGCAGGAAGAGCAGGATGACGAAGACGCTCGCCCCCCAGCGGTGCATCCCGCGGACGAGCCAGCCGAGCGTGAGCTCGTTCGTGATCGCCTCGATCGACGAGTACGCCACCGGCTTGCCGGTCTCCGGGTTGATAACCGACGAGGGCTCGTAGTACATCGCGAGCACGACCCCGGTCACGGTCTGCACGATGAATGCCGTCAGCGCGGCCGAGCCGAGCGTCTGCGCCCAACTGACGTCCCGCGGCACGTGGCGGAAGAGAAACCACTTCGTCCCTCGAACCGCGGCGGTGCGCTCGTCGACCCAGTCGAGCGGCGCGAGAATCGCGTTCTCGACGAGCAGATCCTTCTTGGACTTCGCAGTCACGACCTAGCCCGTGACCTGACTCGGGACGATGGGATAGAGCCACGCCTCGATGCCGTCCACGTGGGTGCCAGGTGTCGACCACGGGTACTTCGAGATCGTTGCGCTCGCGCCCCTTCCGGTGACGTTGCCGACCGCGTACAGCTCGCCGAGAATGAGCCGGCCGTTCCTGATCGAGAAGGTGTAGCGATCCATCGACCGCACGGGCGGCCCGGCCTGCCGGTTGCCCTCGGCGTCGTAGAGGCCTCCGTGGCATGGGCAGCCGAACGACTGAGCGAGCACGGGCCGGAGCTCGACGCCGTCCACGTTCTTCGTCTTTGACTCGTCGATCGGCCCATTGGGCTGGACCGGGCAGCCGAGGTGTACGCAACGGCTGTAGAGGATCGTGAAGCTCGGCTCGCCTCCTTCGGCGGGGCCGTTGTTCCGGACGAAAGCGGTACGCCGAGTGACCTCACCCGCGCTCGGATTCGCGAGGTAGCTCGCGATCACGAACGTGTCCTCGGGGAAGTTGTCGATCGGGCCCAAATCCGCTTCCGATTCTTCGAGATTCGTGAACGACGGAAGAACCATGAAGCCCAGGACCGGAAGCGTGACGACGGCTCCGATCGCAGCGCCTAGACCGAGCGTCGACGCCTCGAGGAAGCGCGAGCGGGTGTAGGTCGGAAGGGGAGCGGGAGCCGCGGCCGGTTGGGCAGCGACCGGCGCGTCCGCGACCTGACGCGTCTCCGCCTCGATCTCGGGCACTTCCTCGCGCACGTCGCGGGTGACATCGCGAGCCCAGAGGAGCCCGAACCCGACCGCCAGCACAGCGCCGATCGCAGCGACGATCCAGCTGATGACGAGGCCGAGGAGCAGGCACGCAACGCCGATCGCGAAACCGATCGGCCAGAGGCTGGCCCCAGGGACATGCGGATTGTCGTGGCTCGTGTTGCTCACCTCACGCCTTGCCTCGGATTCAATCGCCCAGCCGTCCCGCGTGTCAACGACGTGACGTCTGTCGCGACGCGGGGATTCTGCACTTTGCGCACGACGCGTGATGCAGTGGAAGCCGCGCCTTGCGGATGCGCGTCTCATAATCGCGGTCCGAGGTCTGGCTTGACACGCGACAGAGCACAGTCATAGGGTCCGCACGTCAATCGAGCCCGGAACAACCCGAGTCCCGGTTGCCACGGGCGCATTGGGGAGGGAGTCGATGAGGATTCGCGCTTGGACACTTGCCGTCGCCGCAACGATCGCCGCCCTGGTTTTCGTACCCGCTGCGACACCAGCCCAGAACGTCCCGGACGCCGTCGATCTCTGTAACGACGCTTTGCAGCCCGTAATGGGCGGTTCGCTCCCGTCCGGAGAGCCACT
>DASTEM010000174.1:0-3432 GCA_035709545.1 Gaiellaceae bacterium
GACGTGAGATCGACCCCGGCGCGAGCCGCCGGTGTCCCCGCCCGAGCTCGCCGACGTAGTCGGCGAGGACTCGCGCGTCGACGTCCGCGAGCCCGACGCTCTGCCGCTCGAGCCAGATCGAGAAGGCGCGCAGGTCGTTGGCGTATGCACGCTGCGTGGCCTCGGACAGGCCGCCATGCCTGAGGAAGCGATCGATCGCGGCGCTAGTCGCCATGCGTTCGTATTCGCGTGGGCGCACCATACGCCTCCGGGAGGACACGTCTCGAGCCGGCGCTTGTCGTCCCTCGGCGATCGGAGTATCCTAGGCGTATGTCAGTTCAAATCCCAGTGCGCATCCCAGAAGAGGATGCACGTCGCTTGGACGATGCTGTCGCCAGGGGACGTTTCGCGAGTCGGAGCGATGCGTTCCGGGAAGGGCTTGCAGTCGTGCTTCGAGAGGAGCGCGAGCAGGAGATCGAGGAGGCCTATCGACGTGCTTACGCCCAGCGTCCGCAGGAAGAGCGGGTCGGGCAGGATGGCCTGATCCTGCTCCAGCGGCGAGTCGAGGCGGAGGGTGACGCCGAGCCACTGTGACCCGCGGGGAGGTCTACGAGGTGGAGTTCCCGAGCGGTCGACGCCCCGGGGTCGTCGTCACGCGTAACCGTGCGATTCCCATCCTGACGAACGTCACGATCGTCGAAGTAACCGGCACTATTCGGGGTGCACCCACTGAGGTTCTCCTCGGCGAGAACGAGGGCCTACACCGCGAATGCGTCGCTAGCTGCGACAACCTTCAAACAGTGCCCAAGTCCTCGCTCAGACAGCGAGTTGGTGCGCTGGGTCCCGAAGCTACGTTCCGGCTCGATCACGCGCTTCGAATCGCGCTCGGCCTCGACTGACCGTCCGCAGGCAGGCTTAGGACGTGCCCGGTCGCCGCTTCGAGTCGTTCGCCTCCGGCGAGGATCCGCCTGAGCGGCCCGCCGACCCCGCTGTTCGCAGGGCGAACCTTCGCCGGATCTTCCCACTGTTTCGCCCGTACCGGCTTCGCCTGAGCGTCGTGTGCGCGCTCATCGTCTTCTCGGCAGGGATCGGCGTCATCTCACCGTTTCTCTTGCGCGAGGTCCTCGACGTCGCGATTCCGCAGAAAGACAAGGGTCTGCTTACGGCTCTCGTAGCCGGCATGGTCGCCATCCCGATCGTCACCGGCGTCATCGGCGTGTGGCAGACGCTCCTCTCGAACCAGGTCGGCCAGAGCGTGATGCACGACCTAAGGACGCAGGTCTACCGGCACCTCCAGCGCCTCTCGCTCGCGTTCTTCACTCGGACCCGTACCGGCGAAGTGCAGAGCCGCATCGCGAACGACATCGGCGGGATCGAGAACGTCGTCACGTCGACGGCGACCTCGGTGCTGGCGAACGTGACGACGGTGCTTGCGACCGTGATCGCCATGCTGCTGCTCGACTGGCGGCTCGCTGCCTTCGCGCTCGCGCTGCTCCCGCTCTTCGTCTGGCTGACGAAGCGCGTCGGCGCTCAGCGCAAGAAGGTCACGGCAGAGCGGCAGGCCTCGCTCGCGGACGTCTCCTCGATCGTCCAGGAGTCGCTCTCGGTCTCCGGGATCCTGCTCGGGAAGACGATGGGCCGGACAGGCGACCTGGCCGAGCGCTTCGAAGCCGAGTCCGGACGACTTGCCGAGCTCGAGGTGCGAAGCCGGATGACCGGCCGCTGGATGATGGCCTCCATCCAGATGACGTTCGCGATCATGCCCGCACTCGTCTACTGGTTTGCGGGATTCACCGCGGCGCAAGGCTCGGAGACCATCTCGATCGGGACGCTCGTCGCCTTCACGACCTTGCAGACGCGACTGTTCTTCCCGATCGGGAGCCTGCTCAACGTCCAACTCGAGGTGCAGAGCTCGCTGGCGCTCTTCGACCGGATCTTCGAATACCTCGACCACGAGGTCGACATCGTCGAGGGATCGCGGACTCTCGAGTCGCCGCGCGGCGAGGTGCGCCTCGACTCGGTCTGGTTCCGGTACGACGATGCCGCCTGGACGCTGCAGGACGTCTCGTTCGTCGTGCCGCCCGGGACGAAAACGGCGCTCGTCGGCGAGACCGGGTCGGGGAAGACGACCTGCGCGTACCTCGTCGCGAGGCTGTACGACGCGACCGAGGGCATCGTCGCGATCGACGGGGTCGATGTCCGGGAGCTCACGTTCGAGTCGCTCTCCGCTGCCGTCGGGGTGGTCTCCCAGGAGACGTACCTCTTCCACGCGACCGTGCGCGACAACCTCCGCTTCGCGAGGCCGGACGCGAGCGACGAGGAAGTCGAAGAGGCCGCGCGTGCAGCGCAGATCCACGAGCTGATCGCGACACTCCCCGAGGGCTACGACACGATGGTCGGCGAGCGCGGCTACCGCTTCTCGGGAGGGGAGAAGCAGCGGATGGCCATCGCGCGCACGATCCTCCGCAACCCACCGGTACTCGTGCTCGACGAGGCGACGTCCTCGCTCGACACGCAGACGGAGCGACTCGTTCAGGAAGCGCTAGAGCGGCTTTCCGAGGGGCGTACGACGATCGCGATCGCGCATCGCCTCTCGACCGTGCGCGACGCAGACCAGATCGTGGTTCTCGATCGCGGAAGCATTGTCGAAGTCGGGACGTACGACGAGCTGGTGGCGCGGGGAGGCCGCTTCTCGGAGCTCGCCGCGCGCGACGACGTGTTGCCGGACTCCGTGGCCGCGTCGGGCGTACGATAAGGCGGTTTGTTCGACGACCTGACCGAGAAGGAGACCCGATGATCGCCACGATTCCCGACCGCGACTCGCTCGCGGAGCACGGGATCGCCGTGCGCGGACGGGTGTACTGGCATCCGACGACCTCGCAGCTCTACTCGCACGCGCTCGCGCGCGGCGAGGCGCAGCTCGCCGAAGGCGGCCCGCTCGTCGTCGACACGGGTGTCCACACTGGGCGCTCGCCGAAGGACAAGTTCATCGTGCGCGAGCCCGGCTCCGAGTCACGGATCTGGTGGAGCGACGTGAACGCGGAGATCTCCGAGGAGGGCTTCGAGCGGCTGCGCCAGAAAGTCGCGGCGCGCCTGGGGGAGAGCGACGTCTACGTCATCGACGCGTTCGCGGGCTCCGATCCAGCGCATCGCATCGGCGTACGCGTCATCACGGAGAGCCCCTGGCACGCGCTTTTCGCGAAGACGCTCTTCATCGATCCGACCGCCGGCGAGCTCGAGGAGATGGAGACCAGCGCGCTCGTCCTGCACGCGCCGTCGGTCACGGCCGAGCCCGAGGAAGACGGCACGCGCAGCAGCACCTTCGTCTGCGTCCATCCGTCCCGCCTCGAGGTCGTCATCGGCGGCACGTTTTACGCGGGCGAGATCAAGAAGTCGATCTTCACGGTCATGAACGACCGGCTCCCGCTCGAGGGCGTCCTGCCGATGCACTGC
>DASTEM010000175.1:0-2602 GCA_035709545.1 Gaiellaceae bacterium
CAGCTCGAGCACGGCTTCCGCTGCCCGTACTGCGGCTCGACGGACACGCGGCTCGACAACATCTTCGGGCCGACGCCGTGTCGCTCGATCCGCTACTGCAACGCCTGTCGCCAGCCGTTCGAGCAGTTCAAGACGATCTAACGGGGCTTATATGCCTTCACGGTCGCGCCTTGCGCGCCATATTTGAGCGCTTTCCGGCGGGTGTCCTCGAACGTCGAGCGCATGTACGTGTTCACGAGGTTTCCGTGCTCGATCCGCTCGAATCCGTGCCTCTCGAGCATCGCTGCGTACTCTGCGTCCAGCAGAGCACCGGCAATTCAGCCCGTCCAGAGGTCGATGTTGCGGCGACCCTCGTCCGACACGGGCTGCTGGATGGTGACGTCCGCAATCTGGAGACGTCCACCTGGCGCGAGGACGCGGTGCAGCCCTGAGAACACCGCGTCCTTGTCCGGGATCAGGTCGATGACTCCGTTCGAGATGACGACGTCGAAACTCCCATCGCCGAACGGGAGCTGCTCGGCCTCGCCCTCGACGAAGGTGACGTTGTCGAGAGCGAGCGCTGCCGCGCCTGCACGAGCTTTCGCGAGCATCTCCGGCGTCATGTCGATGCCGGTCACGGTGCCTGCCGGGCCGACTTGGAGCGCAGCGACGAGTGAGTCCGTGCCCGCACCCGAGCCGAGGTCGAGCACACGCTCGCCGGGCACGAGTCGCCCCAGCGAGAACGGATTGGCGACCCCGGCGAACGACTCCACCGTCGCCGCGGGAACACGCTCGAGCTCGGGCGGGTAGCCGAGGTCCTCGGCCCAGCCCCGCCCCGTCGGGAAGATGAAGTCCTTCTCGGGCTCCTGCGAGACGGACGCGTAGGTCTTCCTTATCTCGGACTTGAGCAGTCCGACGTCGATCTCGACTTCCGTATGCACGTGTCAGCTTCTCCCGTCTCGCAAGCCTTTGAGTGACAGTACCGCACCCGCGACGAAGATCAGAGTCGCGAGGTAGATCAGCCCGAGGTGGCCAATGGTGTCAAAGCCGTACGGGTAATGGGCCGGAAGCGCCACCGCGAGTCCCAGCACCGGTGCGACGACGGCGCCGATCCACGCCCAGAGGTTGCCGCGTCGCACTCCAAACCAGCTGAGGAACACGACCGCGACCCCGGTCGCCGCGATGAAGCCCGAGACCGCGATATGCAAATGACTGATGTAGTCGTACAAGGACGGGCTGAACTGCTGGATCTGGTCCTTCCCGACGCTGACCTCGCTCGGCCCGATGCCGAGCTCGAGAAAGCTGTCCGTGAAGTTTCGAACGAAGAAGATGACGGCGTAGCCGACGAAGGCGGCGGCACCGAAGGTCATCAGTCCGGTTCCCGCGCGCAGAGCCGAGGACTCCGTCCTTTCGTGAATGGCGACTGAGGTCATGTCTGCACCTTTCGTTTGGCTTGCGTGGTTACTCGATCACCTCGATCGTCGTCGACACAGGGACCGGGTTGGCGAGCACGTCCCGGACGGGTGACGTGTCCTGGACGTACGAGCAGAGCTCCCGGAGCTCTTCGGCGCTCGTCTGCGGCGCCTTCACGTACGCCTTCGCCCGGATCTCGCTGAAACCTGGGCGAGCCTCGTCGCCGAGGCCGAGGAAGTTGCGTAGATCGATGTCGCCCTCGATCTCGTAGGACATGTCCTCGATCTCGATCCCGCGAGCGGCGGCGTTCGCGACGTAACCGACCGAATAGCAGAAGCCGAGCGCAGCCAGCAGGAGCTCGACCGCGTTCGGCCCGCGGTTCTGGCCAAGTAGCACGGGCGGCTCGTCGCCCAGGAGCACGAAGGGGTGCTGGCGCGTCTCGTCCTCGGCGCCGGCGTGGGCGAAGGAGCCGATCTCCGCTACGGAGCACGTTCCCTCCCGCCAGCTCGTTCGGGCTCGGAAGGTAAAGCTCGCGAGCTCCGGCTGCTCTTTGATCGCGTCGATCGTCTGGAGGAGAGCTCCGACGTCGATGCCGTTGCGCACTGTCACGGTAGCCATCTCGACCTCCTCTGGTCGTGGGAATCGGCTTTGGAAGGGGAGACGTCCGCGTGGCGCATCTCATTGCAGGTGCAATAACGTCGTGTCCGCCGACGTCTCTTCGAGTAGTGGAGCTGTGCGAGAGCAGTCACCGACCGACACCGAACCCGCGTCCGCCGATCGATTCCGGGGCCTCGCCGAGCGGGAGCTTCCTCGCCTGTACGCGATCGCCCGGCGCCTTGTCGGCCACGAAGCGGAAGACCTCGTCCAGGAGAGCCTCCTTCGCGCCTACCGCAACTTTGCTCAGCTGTCGAGCGAGGAAGCCGGGCACACGTGGCTCACGAGCATCCTCGTCAACTGCTGCCGCGACCACTGGCGCGCGCGAGGCCGGCGAGTCGAGGTCGTGGAGCTCGAGGACGCTGACGAGTTCTCATTGTTTCGGAAGATCGCGGACGAGGATCCGTTCCCGTACTCGGACTCGCTGCACCTCGACTTCCTCCAGCAGTTCGGCCGCGAGGACGTGCGCGCGGTGCTGGCCGAGCTGCCCGACCACTATCGAATCCCGCTCGTGCTCGTGCATGTCGACGGTTACGCGACGAAGGAGGTTGCGCGG
>DASTEM010000176.1:0-7629 GCA_035709545.1 Gaiellaceae bacterium
AATTTGCAGGCGACGGCGTGTTGCTCGTGTTGACAACAGGAGGCACCGGATTTGCGCCACGGGACGTGACTCCGGAGGCGACGCGCTCCGTCGTCGACCGTGAGGCGCCCGGTTTGGCGGAGGCGATCCGCGCGGACGCGATCGCACGAACGCCGCATGCGCTCCTGTCCCGTGGGATCGCCGGCCTGCGCGGAAAGACGCTCGTCGTGAACCTTCCGGGGTCGCCCGGTGGCTGCAGGGACGGGTTCGCGGTGATCCAGCCGGCACTCCGGCACGGGTTGGAGCTCGCAGCCGGCGATACGGCAACCGCGCACCGACAGACGTGACCGTCGCTACGGCTCCTTTACCGAGGCGATTCGCGTCGCTGGTCCGGATCGAGCACACGGTGTTCGCACTTCCGTTCGCCTACGTCGGGGCCCTTCTCGCCGTCGGCGGCTGGCCCGGCCTCGCGAACGCCGTGTGGGTGACATTGGCCATGGTCGGAGCCCGCACGCTCGCGATGGCGCTGAATCGGCTCGTCGATGCCGAGCTCGACGGGCGCAACCCTCGAACTGCAAGCCGCGAGCTTCCGGCGGGAGCGCTCAGCCGCGTTCAGGTGATCGCACTATGCGGGGTGGCGCTTGCGCTGTTCCTCATCGCGATCTCCCAACTCGATCCGGTTGTGCGCTACCTGTGGCCCATTCCGGTCGCGATGTTCGTCGTCTACCCGTATCTGAAGCGGTTCACGTGGCTCTGCCACCTTTGGCTCGGCGCTTGCCTTGCTCTGGCTCCGGTCGGCGCCTGGCTCGCCGTCTCGGGTCGGGCACCCTGGGAGGCGTGGGCGATCGGAGGTGCGGTGATGCTTTGGGTCGCCGGCTTCGACCTCTTCTACTCGCTCTTCGATCTCGACCACGATCGTCGCGAAGGACTGCGCTCGTGGGCCGTGCGCTTTGGAGAGCGTGGTGTCTTTCGCGGCGCGCGCCTCTTTCACGTTGGAGCAGTTGTCTTGCTCGCCACGGCCGGAGTGGGGCTGGACATCGGCCCGCTCTACTGGCTGGGCGTCCTGGTAGCGGCCGCTCTTCTGGTCTACGAGCACTCGATCGTGCGGCCCGGCGATCTGCGCCGGCTCGATGCGGCTTTCTTCACTCTCAACGGCGTTATCAGTGCCGTTTTCTTCGCCTTCGTCGCGCTCGAAGTGCTCGCCCGATGATTCGAGCGCGCGATCTCGAGAAGCGATACGGCCGCCGCCGCGTGCTCACGGGCGTCGACCTTGCGGTTCCCGCGGGTGGGTTCGCCGTGGTAACCGGCCCGAACGGCTCCGGAAAGACGACGCTCTTGCGTGTTCTTGCGGGACTCGCCGCTCCGACGCGTGGCGAGCTCGAGGTGCACGCCGACCGGGCGCAACTCGGGTATCTCGCGCACGAGCCTCTCGTCTACCGAGAGCTCACCGCGCTCGAGAACCTCGATCTCTTCGGACGCCTCTACCGCGTGCCCGAGAGGCGTGAGCGAATCGGCATGCTCCTGGAGCGCTTCGGGCTCTGGGACGCAAGGGGGTCGCGTGTGTCCACCTATTCGCGTGGGATGACGCAACGGCTCGCGTTGTGCCGCGCGCTGCTCCACGATCCTGCGCTGCTTCTGCTCGACGAGCCGTACTCGTCGCTGGACGAGGAAGGTGCTGAGCTGCTCGATCGTGAGCTTGCTGCGCTGACCGGGGAGCGCACCTTTGTCGTCACGACCCACGACGCGCCGCGTCTACACCGGCTTGCGACAGTGGAGGTCGCGCTCGCGTGACCTACTTGGCGGATGTCGCAGCGCTTACGCGAAAGGATCTGCGCGTCGAGCTCCGGGCGGGCGACACGCTACCTGCGATGCTCCTCTTCGTTCTATCGACTCTCGTCGTCTTCCACTTCGCGCTTCCGGAGGGCACCGGCGACGAGGCGGCGTACGGCCTCCTGTGGGTTGCGATCGTCTTCGCGGCACTGCTCGGGCTGGCGCGGGCGTGGGTGCCGGAGCAGGAGCACGGCGTTCTCGACGGATTGGTTCTGGCTCCTTCGGATCGCAGCGCGATCTGGCTCGGTAAGACGCTTGCAACACTCGCATTCCTCGCCGCGGCCCAGGTCGTCGCGCTTCCGGCCTTCATCCTCTTCTTCGCACCTCTCGACCTGACGGCGATCGCCGGCGTCCTGCTTGCCGACATCGGGATCTGTGCGGTCGGGTCGCTCATGGCGGCGATGGCCTCCGCCGGCCGGTCGCGGGAGCTGCTTCTTCCGCTGCTCGTGCTCCCGCTCGCAATTCCGCTCATCGTCGGAGGTGTGGGCGCGGCGATCTCGCCGGAGAGCGAGCGCTACTTGTTACTGCTGGCCCTGTACGACGGAGTCTTCGCGGTACTCTCGTGGGCGTCCTTCGAGTACGTCGTGACAGAGCACTCATCGTGAGCACCTCAGCGATTCGCAGCGTTCCGGGCCTGGCCTTGCTCACGGCCGGACTCATGGGGTCCGCGCTGGTACTGGCCCTGATCGTCGTACCGGAAGACGCTGACCAGGGGATTTCGCAGCGGATCTTCTACATCCACGTTCCGATCGCGCTGACGGCGTACTTCTGCTTCGGACTGGGAGCGTGGAAGGCGCTGCTCCTACTCTGGCGAGGCGAGGAGCGCCACGATCTGGAGAGCTACGTCGCGATCCACCAGGGAACCATCTTCGGCGCCTTGACGTTGATCACGGGCTCGATCTGGGCGAAGGCGTCCTGGGGGCGGTGGTGGCTCTGGAGCGAAGACCAGCTCGTGCTCTTCCTCGTGCTCTTCTTGTTCTACTGCGCGTACTTCATGCTTCGCTTCTCGCTCGAGGACGGTCCGAGGCGTGCCCGCTCGTCAGCCGTCTACGCTCTGTTCGGCGTGGTCTTGATCCCGGTCAGCTTCCTGGCCATTCGGCTCGCCGAGGATCTCATCCATCCGACGGTGTTTACCCGCGACGGCCCGCAGATGAGCGGCTCGATGTTCGCGACCTTCTGCGTCGCCTGGGGAGCGGTGACGCTGCTTGCGTACGTCCTCTACCGCGTGGAGCTCGCCGGCAAGCGGCTCGATGCCGATCTCCGCGACCTCCGCGAGGCGTTACCGTGAGTCAGGGCCAGTACGTCGCGGCGGCCTACGGTGTCGTCTTTGCATTCGTCCTCGTCTACGTCGCGATTATCGCTGCCAAGCTTGTTCGGCTCCAGCGGGAGACGGCGGAGCTGCTCGAGCTCGTACGTCGTAAGGACGCCGCGGCCCGCCGTGATCCCGCGCCCGTGGTCGAGGCTCGCAGCGAGGCGTGACCCGCCGGGCACGTGACTATGCTGCGCGCGTGCCGCAGGTGGAAGTCGCGTGACGAGGCCGTCGAGCGTCGGTAGGCCGCTTCCGCTTCAGGCCCCGACTGCGTTCGTGCGGATCAGGCCGCGTGGACTGAGGCTTTGTAGCGAGACTCGCCGCGAGCGTCTGCGGCGCTGTCCACCTGCGCGCAGCAGTCGCCGCCGCTAGCTCCGCACCGGTCGAGCATCTAGTCTCCGCGCGTGTTCATCACGTTCCTGAGCGACTTCGGTCTCAAGGACGACTTCGTCGGTACCTGTCACGGTGTGATGAAGCGCATCGCACCCGACGCGCACATCATCGACATCACCCACGGAATTCCGCCGCAGGCTGTCCTTCAAGGTGCTCTTGTCCTCGCGAACACGATCGGGTTCATGCCTGTCGGCGTGAACCTCGCGATTGTCGACCCCGGAGTGGGCGGGCCGAGGAGACCACTCGCGCTGGCTGACGAGGAAGGTCGCATATACGTCGGTCCCGATAACGGTCTGCTCCTGCCCGCGGCGAGTCGCGCGGGCATTGCGGCTGCGCACGAGCTCTCGAACCCCGACTACGCGCTCGAGACGATCTCGCGAACGTTCCACGGCCGGGATCTCTTCGCCCCTGCCGCAGCACACCTGGCACGGGGGGTCACGCTCGCGGATCTGGGCCCGCCGGTGGATCCGGAGAGCCTCGTTCGCCTCGACGTGCCTGAGCTCGTCATCTCAGAGGATCGGATCGTCGCCACGTTGCTCTACGTCGACAGCTTCGGAAACATCGCTCTGAACCTCACCCGTGACGACGTCGTGGGGATGGGCATCGTCTCGGGCACGCGAGTCGAGCTCGAGCTCTCCGGAGAGAGGTACTACGCGGTCATGGCTCGGACGTTCGCCGACGCGCGACCGGGCGACGTGATCCTGTACGAGGACAGCTACAAGAACATGTCGCTCGCGATCTCGCGCGGAAGCGCGGCGCGCATGCTGCACGCGTCACCCGGGCAGGAGATCCGAATCACGCTTCCCGGTTGAGGGTGGGTCTGGAAAGCGGAGGTCGGCGGTGCGCCCAGGGGTATGCGGCTTCGACCTGAGCCGCGAGGCTGAGCAGCAGTGCGTCGCCGGCGGGCGGGCCGATCAGCTGAACACCGATTGGGAGCCCGTCCTCGCTCCAATACAGCGGCAGAGACATGGCGGGTAGACCGGTGAGGTTCGCAATAGCCGTGAAGGGCGTGAACTCGGTGTTCCGCAGGAGCTGCTCAATTGCGCCGTCGACCGCGTTCTGCCAGCCGATCGGCACGGGCGGCAGCGCCAGGGTGGGGGTGAGGACGACGTCGACCTCACTCCAGAACGCAACCGTTCGTCGCGCAACCATCTGTAGTTGCACGACAGCGCGAGCGTAATCGGCCGCTGAGCTCTTGCGCGCAGACTCCACCAGCTCGCGATTGAGCGGTGTCATCAGGGAGAGATCGTCGATTAGGTGCAACGCAGGTCCGACCTGCCAGATCTCGATGAACGTGTGGACGAGGTCGGCGTCGGTCCAGGGCGGGGTCGCCTCGACAACGTCGTGGCCGAGCTGGGTGAGGAGCGTTGCTGCCGACTGCAGAGCCGCGATGCACTCCGCTGAGACTGGCGTGTCGATCGGTGGAGTCGAAGTGGCGGCGACGCGGAGCCGGCCCGGCGGCTCGGCAACGGTGTCGGCGAACGGCCGGTCGGGCACCGGCGCCCACCACGGATCGCCGGGCTCGTAGCCGGCGAGGACGTCCAGGAGATGCGCCGCGTCCTGGACCGTTCGTGAGAGCGGGCCGGCGGTCGAGAGGCCTTCCAGAGAGGTGAACGGTGCGCTCGATATCCGCCCGCGCGAGGGCTTCAGCCCGAAGACGCCACAGCACGACGCGGGGATGCGGATCGATCCTCCGCCGTCAGTGCCGTGCGCGATCGGGATCAGGCCGGCGGCGAGCGCGACAGCGGCCCCTCCGCTCGACCCACCCGGCGTGCGGTCGAGGTTCCACGGGTTCCTCGCTGCCCCGTTGAGATCCGACTCGGTGAACGCAGTCGTCCCGAACTCGGGGGTGTTGGTCTTGCCGACGATGACGAATCCGGCTTCGCGTATCCGCCGAACCACTGCGGTGTCGTAGTCGGGCACGAAGCTCCCGTAAGCGTGGGAGGAGAATGTCGTTCGGATTCCGGCGGTGGGCGTCAGGTCCTTCACTGCGATGGGCACGCCGCGAAAAGGTGCGTCCCCCGAGCTGGAGTCGATCGTCGCCGCCTCGTCGAGCGCCTCGTCGCCCCGGACGGTGACGTAGGCGTTGAGCTCCGGATCAAGGCGCGCGATGCGATCGAGATAGAGCCGCACGAGCTCGACCGACGAGACTTCTCGCGCTCGCACGAGGCGCGCCTGCTCGACGGCGGAGAGGAATGCGAGCTCCATCGGGCGGCGAGGCTACACGTTCGAAATGGCGAGGGCCGGAATCGAACCGGCGACACCACGGTTTTCAGCCGTGTGCTCTACCGACTGAGCTACCTCGCCGCGGCGACCCAGTGTAGCCGCGGTTGGCGTTAGCGTTCCGCGGGATGACTCCGGCAACTAATCGCGAGGTGGCGATCATCGGAGCGGCCCTTGACCTCGGCCAGGGTCGTCGCGGAGTCGACATGGGCCCGTCTGCGATTCGCTACGCGGGGCTCGAGGAGCGGCTCCAGACCCTTGGGTACACCGTTCGAGATCATGGGAACGTCGAGACTGCCGTTCCGGAGGCCACGGCACTTCGCGACGAGCGCGCGCGCTTCTTGCCCGAGATCAAGGAGACTTGCGAGCGGATAGCCGCGAAGATCGTCGAGGAGACTGTGGCAGGGGCGATACCGCTCGTTCTCGGCGGTGACCATTCCGTTGCGCTCGGGACGCTAGGTGGACTCGCGTCGGCCCACGGTCCGGGCGGGGTGCTCTGGATCGACGCGCACTCCGACATCAACACGCCGGACACGAGCCCGAGCGGGAATGTGCACGGGATGCCGCTCGCCGCATCTCTCGGACTTGGCGGGAAAGCGTTCGAGAGCGACGCCTGGCCGCTTCCCGCTGTTCTCGCGCAGCGGGTCGTCCTCCTTGGCCTTCGCCAGACCGACGAGGGGGAGCGCCGCTTGCTCCGCGAGGCAGGCGTGCGTGTCTTCACCATGAGCGAGCTGGACCGGATCGGCGTCGAGCGGGCGATGCGCGAGGCTCTCGATCGCGTTTCCGGTCCGGGATTCGTCCATCTCTCGCTCGACATGGACGCGCTCGACCCTGAGGTCGCTCCCGGAGTCGGCACTCCAGTTCGTGGGGGGCTCACGTACCGCGAGGCGCACCTCGCGCTCGAGCTCGTCGCCGAGTCGGGTCTTCTCGGCTCGCTCGAGGTCGTCGAGGTGAATCCGATCCTCGATCGCGAGAACACGACGGCGACGACCGCCGTCGAGCTCGTCGCGAGCGCGCTCGGCAAGACGATCTACTGACCGTCAGGCCGCGCCGAACTGCGGGATGACGTCGCGCCCGTATGCCTCCAGGGTCGCTTCCTGGTTTTGGGTCATGAGGTAGATGTTGAAATGGTCGACCCCGATCGACTCGAGCTCCCGCAGCTTCTCAGCCGCCTGTGCCGGTGTGCCCAGGACGCAGAAACGGTCGCAGATCTCGTCGGTCACGAACTCTCCGTGCTTCGCTCCCACACGGCTGTGATCCTTGTAGTCGTAGAACTTCCGTACCTTCACGTACTCGGTCAGCGCTTCGGGAATCTCCGAGTCGAAGCCGTAGCGCTCGACGAGGTCCATGACGTGGTTCGAGACCATCGCCGGGAACCAGCGCACCTGCTCGCGCGCATCGGCGAGGTCGTCGGAGATGTGGCTCGGCGCACAGACGTGGCACTTGAGCTTCGTGGGGTCGCGCCCCGCCTCTTCGGCTGACTCCCGCGCCGTCTCCATGACCCACTGGATGATCTGCGGATCCGCCAGCTGGATGATGACGCCGTCACCGACGCGGCCCGCGACGGCGAGCGCTCGGGGCCCGTATCCCGCTACCCACATCTCGATCGGCGGGTCCTTTAGCGCCCAACCCAGCTCCAGCTCCTTGCCGTTCCACTCGACTTTCCGACCGTTCATAAGGTCCTTCATCATCACGAGCGAGCGCTCGAACTCGGCCATCTTCACGGGCTGGTAGCCGATCACTCGACGGGCCGAGTCGCCGCGGCCGATCCCCATTACCATCCGTCCGCCCGAGATGGCGTGCAATGTCGCGTAGGCGCTTGCCGTGACGGTCGGCTCGCGTGTGCCCGGGTTCGTCACACAGTGGCCGAACTTCATTCGGCTCGTGGCCTGGAC
>DASTEM010000177.1:0-6664 GCA_035709545.1 Gaiellaceae bacterium
AGGGTCTTCCGCTCGGCGACGTCGAGGTGGATTGTCGGTCCCGTGGCCGGCGCAACGGCCGCTCCGTCCTCCGTCAACACAGCCACGTAGACGCCGAAGTCGCCGTCGTTCACGGCCTGCATGCGCCAGGTGATCGTCAGCGACTCGCCGGCGGGGATGGGATCGAGGTAGCGGGTGCGGTTCGTCGACCAGTCCTCGGGATCGACGTAGGTGCCGTCTTTCAGGCTGAGCACGTTCAGATGTGCGATGAGCCCGCGCGCGTCCGTCGTGCCGTTGTTCGCGATCGTCGACGTGAAGCTGTACTTGCCTCCTAGCTGGGTCGCGATTTGCTCCGGGGCGACCGTCACCTTCACGTCCTCGACGCCTGCCGCTGTCCCGGCCGGCGTGAGCACGGCGCCGATCGCGAGGGCCGCCGCAGCCGTTCCCAGGATCCTGCGAGACGTCATCCGGAGACACCGCCTCGAAGCCGGATGTAGCGACCGCCGACCAGCACCGCCGCCGTGGCGAACACGACCGCGCCGATGACCGGCGACAGGAGCCAGGAGATGTCTTCGGTCCAGCTGTGCCCGCTCACGACGATCTTGCTCACGTAGCGCTCGCCGGCAGTGAGCGGGTTCACGCGCAGGAGCAGGTCGCCCGCCCACGCCTGCTGCGCGCCCGCCGGTAGCTGTGTGGGGGCGAGGAAGGCGAGGAGGACGAAGAGGCTCAACGAGATGCTCACTCGATTCGACGCCGCGAAGCAGCTGACGATGATGCCCAGGGAGGCGAGGAAGACGGCGAGAAGGGTTCCCACCGCAACGCCGGCCACGAGTGCCTCGTCGACGATGCCGACGCCGTGACCGAGGAACCACACGTACGGCACGGTGACGAGGAACGCGGCGAACCAGAGCGAGATCGCTGCAAGCTGCTTTCCGCTCGTGAGCGCGCGCCGGGAGACCGGAGAGAGGAGGAGGGTCTCGAGCGTCCCGCGCTCTCGCTCGCCGCTCACCGCGTCGGCCGCGACGAGCAGCGTGAGCATCCCGCCGATCGCTATTGCCACCTGCAAGGTGAGGCTCGTTGACTCGCGCTGCTCGAGGAAGTTGAGGTCGGTATTCGTCGCGACGAGGTAGGCGATGATGCCGACGAGCAGGCTGAACGCGAAGATCAGGACGAGGCCGCGCCCGCCGAGCCAGAGGTCACGTAGCTCCTGCCGGAGAACCACAAGCCAGCCTGGGGAGGCCCCTTCCGCGCGGGTCCAGCTCGAGTCACTCGTTGCCGGCGCCGTCGTCATGAGTCCTCCGTCACCGCGAGGAACGCGTCGCTCAGCCGCGCGCCCTCGAGCTCGAAGGAGCGGAGCTCGATGCCGGCGTCGAGGAGCACGCGGACGGCGAGGTTGAGCTTCCCGTCATCGTCGCCGGCCGACGAGAAGACGACGTTCAGCAAGCCGGCGCGACCGTCGAAGCGCTCGACGCCGTCGATCCCGGCCGCCCCGGCGAGCGCCGTGACGGCGCGCTCAGTGTGCTCGCCCGCGACCTGCAGCCGCGCGCTCCTGGGGGCCGCGGCCTGACGAACGATCTCGGCGACGGTTCCGTCTGCGACCACATGGCCGCGGTTCAGGATCATGACGCGCGAGCAGTTCTCCTCCACCTCGGCCAGCAGGTGGGAGCTGAGAAGGACAGCGGCGCCGCGCTCGGACGCGATGCCGCGCACGTTTGCGAGGATCTGTCTCTGTCCGGCGGGGTCGAGTCCGAGTGTTGGCTCGTCGAGGAAGACGACCTGGGGATCGTTGACGAGTGCGCGCGCGATGCCGAGGCGCTGGCGCATTCCCCGGCTGTAGGACGCAATGAGCGAGCGCGCCCGCTCGCCGAGGCCGACCTCCTCGAGGAGCGTCCGCGCAACCGCTCGAGCACTCGGCCGGGAATGTCCGAACAGGCTCGCGTGGAACCGCAGGTACTCCTCAGCCGTCTGGCGTTCGGGGTAGCCGGCGCTTTCGGGAAGCACACCGACGCGCTGGCGAATCTCGGCCGGCCGCGTGTGCGGGATGCCGGCCACCGTGAACGTGCCATGGCTCGGCTGCAAGATCGTGGTGAGCACGCGAATCGCCGTCGTCTTTCCCGCGCCGTTCGGCCCCAAGACACCGAGCACCACGCCCGACTCGACGGCGAAGGTGAGGTCCTCGACCGCGACCAGCGACCCGTACCGCTTGCCGATGCCAACGGCTTCGACCGCGACGCTCAACACGCGCTCCTTGGGCGACAGACATGTCTCATCTCGGCTTCCATTCCCTTGTCTTTGCCACGCTAGACGCGGAAGATGAATGGAGGATTATCAATCTAACGCTCATCTCACTTTCATCAAACCCTGGGACGATGACCGAGTCAACCGAGTTCTGGGAGCTTTCCCCATGCGTGTCTTGATCGTCGAGGACGAGCTGCGAATGGCAAGTCTCATCCGGCGCGGGCTCGTTCAGGAAGGGCTGGCCGTCGACGTTGCCCAGAGCGGGGAGGACGCGCTCTGGATGGCGCCTGCGTCAGAGTACGACGCCATCGTCCTCGACGTGATGCTGCCAGGCATCAGCGGGTTCGAGACGTGCCGGCAGCTGCGCAAGAACGGCGTGTGGGCGCCCGTCCTCATGCTCACGGCGCGAGACTCCGTCGAGGACCGGGTCACGGGGCTCGACATGGGAGCGGACGACTACGTCGTCAAGCCGTTCGCCTTCGCGGAGCTCCTGGCGCGGTTGCGCGCGCTCGTCCGGCGGGGCGACCCCGAACGTCCGAGCGTGCTCGAGGTCGACGACCTGAAGCTCGACCCGGCGACGCGCCGGGTCTGGCGCGGATCCACGGAAATCAACCTCTCGAGCAAGGAGTTCGCCGTCCTCGAGACGTTCATGCGCCGGCCGGACGAGGCGCTGACCCGTCTTCACCTGCTCGAGCACGCGTGGGACTTCGCGTACGACAACAAGTCCAACATCGTGGACGTCTACATTCGTCACTTGCGAAAGAAGATCGACGAGCCCTTCGGGCGCATGTCGCTCGAGACGGTTCGCGGCGTCGGGTACCGGCTGCGCTCGGACAACGGGGCGTGAGGCGCGCGCCCATCCGCGTCCGGGTCGCGGCGGCGTTCGCCGTCGCGATGGCGGCTGTACTCATTCTCAGCGGCAGCATCTTGTACGTGCGCCTCGGCCAACATCTCGCGCTCGCGATCGACAGTCAGCTCCAGGTCAGAGCGCAGGACCTTGGCGTGATCATTCGAAATCCGGACACCAGCCTCGCCGAGGTCGGTGGGATCCGGTTCTTCGAGATCGGCGAGAGCTACTCCCAACTTCTGAACGAGCGCGGTCGCGTCCTCCAGGCGAGTCCCCGTCTTGGCGACCAGTCGCTCTTGACGGTCGACGAGCTGCGTCGGGCGCTCGAAGCGCCGATCTATGCGAATCGCGACTCGGTGCCCGGTCTCGACGAGCCTTCGCGGATCCTCGCCACCCCCGTCATGCAGAACAGCGAGAAGCTCGTGCTCATGGTCGGGCAGACGCGCGAGGAACGAGCCGAGACTCTTCGCAGCCTTCGCAACGAGCTCCTTGTCGCAGGGCCGCTTGCCCTCATCCTGGCCACGCTCGCCGGCTATCTGCTCGCCGGGCTCGCGCTACGTCCGGTCGACTCGATGCGGCGCCGCGCGGCGACGATCTCGGCCGAGACGCCGGGTGAGCGGCTCCCCGTTCCGCGCACGCGTGACGAGATCGAGCGCCTCGGCCACACCCTGAACGAGATGCTCGGGCGCCTCGAGGCGGCGCTTCAGCGGGAGCGCGACTTCGTCGCAGATGCCGGACACGAGCTCCGCACGCCGCTCGCGCTGTTGCGCACCGAGCTCGAGCTCGCGCTCCGGCATGGAGGTTCGCCTGAGGACATGCATGAAGCGATCCGTACGTCCTCCGAGGAGGTCGACCGCCTCGCCCAGCTCGCGGAGGACTTGCTGTTGATGGCCCGCTCCGACCAGGGCAAGCTCGCGCTACGGCCGGAGACGCTCGCCGGATCGACGCTCCTGCAGTCGGTCGCACGACGATTCGAGTGGCGCGCCCAGGAAGCCGGCCGTGAGCTCAGTGCGACCCAGGCGCCGGGCATCGAGCTCGTCGGCGATCGCATTAGGCTCGAGCAGGCGCTCGGCAACCTCGTCGAAAACGCGCTGCGCTACGGCGCGGGCGAGGTGCGGCTTTCGGCCTCTGCGCGAGACGGTGTCGTCGAGCTTCATGTCACCGATGACGGCGCGGGATTCCCGCCGGAGTTTCTCGACCATGCCTTCGAGCGCTTCACGCGGCCGGATCTCGCCAGGAGTCGCGGCGGAACGGGCCTCGGGCTGTCCATCGTGCAGGTGATCGCCGAAGCGCATGGGGGAGAGGCCCGAGCCGCGAATCGCGACGCGGGCGGCGCCGATGTCTGGCTGGTACTGCCGGCAAGCACTCAGAACCACGACGCGAAGCCGGGCGGCTAGCGAGCGCTCGACCATAACCTCCTCCAAACAGGGACGTTGTGGCGTCGTCCGCCTCGCGAGAGCGACTCGCGCACGCAGATCGCCCCAGGAACGCGCAGCCAGCGGTTCATCGATCGTCCGCCGGGTGCGCCGGACGTGATCCCCGTCGTGAACACGTCCGCACCAACAGCATTTCCTACGGCATTCCTGATTCTCGCGGGCATGTCGCTCGTGCTGCTAGCCGCAGGTGCGGTGAGCCACTTCCTGCGCCGTAGGCGATACGGGTGAGGGGCCCAGCGAGCGCGCCCGGACTCGGCTACTCGTACCGGATGGCCGCGATCGGATCGAGCCTTGCCGCGCGGCGGGCCGGGTAGTACCCGAAGAAGATCCCGATGGCGAACGACGTCGTGAACGCCAGGATGAGCGACGGGATGCTGATGATCGTCTCCCAGCCGGCGAGGACGCCGACCAGCCGCGTCGCCCCGATACCTGCCAGCACGCCCGCGATCCCGCCGAGGACGCTCAGGAACAGCGCCTCGATCAGAAACTGCATCTGAACCTTCCACGGAGTGGCGCCGACCGACTTGCGGATGCCGATCTCCCGGAAGCGCTCGTGGACGGACACGAGCATCATGTTCATGATCCCGATTCCGCCAACCAGCAGCGCGATCCCGCCAAGCGTGAAGGTGAGCACGCGGAAGGTTGTCGTCGCTCTCTGCGCCTCCCGGATGATGCTCGCCTGGTCCTCCGCGGAGAAGTCGTCGGGGTACGAGTCGGGGAGCTTGTGCTGCTCGCGCAGCAAGTCCTCGATCGCGCCGATCGTGGGCTCGATGGCCGTCTCGCTCTCGACGCGGAGGTCCACGTGGACGACGTTCGCGCCGCCCAGCAGGACCCGGGTCACGATGGGGAGCGGGATGAAGATCCGGTTGTCGAGGTTCTCGTCGGCAAGGGCGCCGCGTCGAGCCTGGATGCCGACAACCTCGAACTCCTGGCTTCCCACCCGCACCGTCTGCCCCAATGCGCTCTCGCCGGGGAACAGCCGCTCCTGCGCGTCGAGGCCGACGACCATGACGCTCCTCCCGAAGCTCACGTCGGCCGCCGAGATCAACCGCCCTTCGACGACCTGCTGGTTCTGGACGTCGGAGTAGGCGGGTGTGACTCCCTCGAGCCAGGTGTTGGCCTGGTTGCGTCCGGCCGAGACCACGATGCTCTCGATGGCCTGGTGAGGCGAGACGGCGGTGACCGCCGGAAGCTGCGAGAGCGCGGCGATGTCCTCCGGAGTGATCGTGCGGTCGGTGGCGGACTGGCGCGTGCCGATCGTGATGAACTCGCCGTCGACCTTGATGACGTTTCCTCCGAGCCGGCGAATCGAGTCGGCGACTTCCTTTTGCGCGCCCGAGCTCACAGCCGTGACGGCGACGAGCGATGCCACGCCGATGACGACCCCGAGCGCGGTCAGCGCTGCCCGGAACCAGTTGGCGCGGAGCGAGCTCAGCGCGATCCGGCCGTGCTCGAACAGGGTCGTCATCCGACCGCGCCGACCGCCTCGGCGCTCGTGGTGCGCGCCGTCGGCTCGTCAGCAACGACGAGGCCGTCCGCGAAGCGGATGACTCTCGAGGCGTGCTCGGCGACCTCGCTCGAGTGCGTGACCATGACGATCGTCGCGCCCTTGTCGTTGAGGTTGCCCAGGATCGACAGCACCTCCTCCGCACTGGCCGAGTCGAGGTTCCCGGTCGGCTCGTCCGCGAGGATCACCCGCGGCTCCACGACGAGCGCACGAGCGATGCCGACGCGTTGCTGCTCGCCACCCGACAGCTGGTTCGGAAGGTGGTCTACCCGCTCGGCGAGACCGACGCTCGCGAGCGCTGCGAGTACGCGGCTGCGTCGCTCGGAGGCGGGTACTCCCGCGTAGATGAGCGGGAGCTCGACGTTCTTGTAGGCGTTCGTCCGCGGGATCAGGTTGTACGCCTGGAAGACGAAGCCGATCCTCGCTCCGCGGATTCGAGCACGGTGCGTCTCGTCGACGGTCGACATCTCCTCGCCGACGAGCTTGTACGAGCCCGTCGAGGGCCGATCGAGGCAGCCGAGGATTCCGAGAAGCGTCGTCTTCCCCGAGCCGGAAGGCCCCATGATCGCGACGAACTCCTGCTCGCGCACGGTGAAGCTGACCCCCCGGAGGGCTTCGACCGAGACCTCGCCCGACTGGAAGACCTTCGTGACGTCG
>DASTEM010000178.1:0-10719 GCA_035709545.1 Gaiellaceae bacterium
GCTCGGCCCGGCGAAAGCGTCCGACTCGCTGCGGAAGGCGCTGGCGATGGGGGCCGACAGGTCGGTGCTCGTCAGTGACGACGCAGCCGCCGGATCGGACCTGCTTGGCACGGCCCGCGTCCTCGCTGCGGCGCTCGAGCGAGAAGGGGCCGACCTTGTCCTCTTCGGACAGGCCTCCAGCGACGGTGACGGGGCGGTTCTCTGGGCAGCCGTAGCCGATCGGCTTCGGCGTCCGATGATCTCACAGGTCGCGGCACTCACGGTCGACGCAGGGTCGATCACCGGGAAGCGGCAGACCGAGCACGGCTACGACGTCATCACGGCGCCGCTGCCGGCCGTCGCCGCCGTCTCGGACGCGATCAACGAGCCGCGCTACCCGTCTCTCAAGGGGATAATGGGCGCGAAGAGCAAACCCCAGGAGTCGCTTGCTCTGGCGGACCTCGGCGTCGCCGCCGAGAGCGTGGGGGAGGCCGGGTCGCAGACCACGGTGCTCGAGCTCGGGCCCCCGCCCTCGCGCGGGAATCAGATCACGATCGAGGACGACGGTAGCGCGGCGCAGAAGATCCTGGACATCGTGCTCGAGCGGCGGCTCTTGTGAAGGCGCTGGTCTTCCTCGAGCACTACGCGGGCGAGCTCGAGAAAGGCGGCCTCGGCGCGCTCTCCAAGGCGGCGTCGCTCGGAGAGGCTGTAGGCGTGGTGCTCGGGCCAGGAGCTTCGGAGGTCGCGGCTCGTGCGGGTGCCTATGGAGCGACCAAAGCCTATGCGTGTGAGGACGACGTTCTCGCGTCTCCTCTTCCGCAGCCGCGTGTCGACGCGCTTGCGACGCTAGTCCAGAAGACGGGAGCCGATGCCGTGCTCTTCGCCGCTTCGGTTCTCTCGGCGGACGTCGCCGCAGGCTTGGCCATGCGGCTCGACGCTGGTCTGAATTGGGATGTGATTGACCTGTCAGTCAACGATGGCGAGCTGGTCGGCAAACGGGCGGCGTTGGGCGACACCGTCCTCGTCGACGTCGGCTGGAAGGGCGGCACCAAGCTCGCCTTGATTCGCTCTGGCGCGCTCGATCCCGTCGAATCGGGGGGCGTCGCGGAGGTCGAGTTGTTCGAGACGTCGTTCTCGGACTTCGCGACGGTCGCAACGCTCGTCGAGCAGACACAAGAAGAGGTGACTGGTCCATCAATCGAGGAAGCAGACATCATCGTTGCGGGCGGCCGGGGGCTCGGCTCTCCCGAGGGCTTCACGATGCTCGAGGAGCTTGCAGCCGCGCTCGGAGGAGCCGTCGGCGCGACTCGCGCCGTCGTCGACGCCGGCTGGTATCCCTACTCGACGCAAGTCGGACAGACAGGGAAGACCGTGTCGCCGAAGCTCTACATCGCCTGTGGCATATCGGGCGCGATCCAGCACAAGGTCGGGATGCAGGGCGCCGGCACGATCATCGCCATCAACAAGGATCCAAACGCGCCGATCTTCGACTTCTGCGACATCGGGGTCGTGGGCGACCTGCATCAGATCGTCCCCAAGCTCACAGAGCTCGTCCGCGCGAGCCGCGCCTAGTGACGAGGCCGATCGATTTCCCACCTCCGTTCGGCCCGGCCGACGCGGTCGGCGCTCCCAGCGACCCTCACGAGGAGCGCATCGAGGTCGGTGTCGCGATCGTCGGAGCCGGCCCCGGCGGCCTGGCGTGTGCGATCCGCCTTGGGCAGCTCCTCGAGGAGCACCCCGAGGTCCGTGAGCGGCTCGGTGAGGTCCCGGTGGCTCTGTTCGAGAAGGGGAAGCAAGCGGGATCGCACCTTCTCTCCGGCGCCGTCGTCAACCCAAGAGCGCTCAGGCAGCTCTTCAGGGGCAGGCTCACGATGGCGGATGTCCCAACCTACGGCGAGGTTCCGGGCGAGGCCGTCTACCTCATGTCGCGGCGCTCGGCTGTGCGCATCCCGCCGCCGCCGACGATGCGAAACCACGGCAACGTGATCGTGTCGATCTCGGCGCTGGCCCGGTTCCTCGCGGAGCAGGCCGAGGCGCTCGGTGTGGCCGTCCTTCCCGAGACAGCCGCGACGAAGCTGCTGGTCGAGCACGGCCGTGTGGTCGGGATACGGACGGGCGACCGGGGGCGGGGGAGAGAGAGCGAGCCCCTTTCGACGTTCGAGTCCGGCAGCGACGTCGTTGCGGGGCTCACGGTGCTGGCCGAGGGTACGCAGGGATATCTCACGGCGGCTGCGATCGACCGGTTCGGCCTTGAGGGCGAGAACCCGCAGATCTGGGCCCTCGGCGTGAAGGAGGTCTGGCGCGTCCCGAAGCCGCTTCGGCGCATCGTGCACACGATGGGATGGCCGCTCCGGAAGTCGGCGCGCTACGGCGAGTTCGGTGGCTCGTTCATCTACCCGATGGGGGACGAGCTGGTCACAGTGGGGTTCGTCGCAGGGCTCGAGGCGAAGGACGTCGAGTTCTCCGTTCACGACATCCTTCAGGAGTTCAAGACGCACCGGCTCGTGTGGAAGATCCTCCACGGCGGCGAGCGGGTCGCGTGGGGCGCGAAGACGATCACCGAGGGTGGGTACTTCTCCCTCCCGCGACGGTTCAACGCACCCGGACTTCTCCTGGTCGGCGAGGGCGCCGGGCTTGTGAATGTGCCGCGTCTGAAGGGTGTCCACTACGCGATCGAGTCCGGTCGGCTCGCTGCGGAAGCCGCGTTTCGCGCGCTTCAGCGCGGAGAGGTTGCCGGCCGGGTTGGAGCTCTCGACTCCTACGACGAGTCGCTGCGCGAGAGTCCGATGTGGAGGGAGCTGTACGAGGTACGCAACATGCGCCAGGCCTTCGACAAGGGATTCTTCGTCGGGGGCGCGCTCGCGAGCATGATGACCGTGACGAAAGGGCGCATGCCGAACGGGCGTTTCCCGACCCACCCGAACGCGGCCGCGTCGCTCATCAAGACAGGGCGGGCAGCGCGCTATCCGACCCCGGACGGTACGTACGTCTACGACAAGCTCTCGTCCGTCTTCGCCTCGGGCAACCGGACGCGAGACGACCAGCCGAACCACCTCAAGGTTCAGAGCCGCGTGCGCCGACCCGTCGCCGAGGCGTGGAAGTGGATGTGCCCGGCGCATGTCTACGAGGTCGGCCACGATCTCGGAGACGGAATGGTGTCGGTCGAGATTACGCCGTCGAACTGCGTTCAGTGCGGCGCCATCACGGCGAAGGGCGGCCGACTAACTCCGCCCGAGGGAGGCTCCGGCCCGGAGTACACCCTCACGTGAGCCCGTAAGCCAGACGCGACGAGACGCGTCTCGAGACGGCGTCGAAGCGCCAAGTTACAAGTTGTTACAAGCGCTGAAACGCCAGGCCCATGCGGGTAACACCGCTTGTAACAAGTTGTAACTTGGCGATCTGCGGCCATGTTTCACGGGGACGCTGACGTGCCTTGTGCCGCCCACGCGCGCGCCATCGCGACGCGGTCGGCGAGCGACGGGTGCGTTCCGAACACCGCCTGAGCCCAGCCCGGTGGGTTCGGGTCTCCGAGCCCCGAGGCCGAGAGATCGACCATGACGCCCTCGAGCGAGTCGGGATCCCGGGTGACCTCGAGCGCCTTCCAGTCGGCTTCGGCCTCCATTCGGCGCGAGATCAGATTTGCGGCCGGGGCTGTGACAAGGAGGAATACCGCGACGACGAAGAGCGTGCGTGGCACGGCTTCCGGAGCGCCCATGCCCCCGCGGCTCCGGGTCGCGCGCATGAGAATCCAGGTCCCCGGAATTGCGAAAAGGGCGAACCAGCCGATGCCTTCGGGCAGGTGGTCCTGGGAGTGGTGTGCGAGCTCGTGCGCCAGCACCGCTTTCTGCTCCCCCGAATCGAACGGGTCTTGCATGATCGTGTCCCAGAGGACGACGCGGCGTGACGGCCCGATGCCGAACGCGTAGGCGTTGGCCTGATCGGTGTAATCGCTCACCTCCTCGACTCGTATGGGGATCGCCGATGTCCCCAGCTCGCGCTCGTAGTCGCGGGCGGCCGCCACGAGCTGCTCGTCGGCGAGCGGCTTCGTGGTGAAGTCGAGGTATGGGGTGATGAAATAGAAGAACGCCGTAATCCCGACGAACACCGCGGCTCCCGGAAGCCACCACCGCTCGCCGAGCCAGCGCGCGAGGCCCATAACGATGAGGAGGGCGACGCAGACCGAGACGAACTGGGCGCCGAGTATTGCCCAGTCTTCGAAGAGCCAGCTCAGGTAGTCGAGGTCGCTCTGGTCGTTGCGGCGCTCCCACCAGTGCGCTGCGAACCGGAAGGGCAGGGCGACGAGCCAGACGATCCCTAGGCCGAGCATCCCGAGCAACATGCCCGTTCCGATCGGGCCGGCAGACGACTCGCGGGCGAACGCACCGCCGCGGCGGGCGTAGAACCAGAGGGTCGCGAGGAGAGCGATCTGGCTGAGGATCCAGTCGACGTAGAAGAACCGCTCGTAGCGCTTCGCGTCCGCAACGTGCTCGGCCCCGAACACTCCGTCGACCTCGATCGAGTCGAGTGACAGATCGTTCGGTACCGCCGTGGGGGCGAGGAGGGCGGCTCCGAGAATCAGCGCAGCGAAAACGAGAACAGTGAAGGCTGTTCTCAGAACGCGTCTCCGACGACGGGGGCCGGCAGCTCCGTGCGCTCAGGCGCTTCCACGAGGATCGGTGCGGCGTAGGGGTAGCGGTCGGTGAGAAGGAACAGGTACGACGTTGCCTGGGCCGAGTAGCGCAGACACGCGGCGCCCAGATTTCGCAGGCCCTCTGGCATTCGGCCTCGGAAGAGCGCGTACCACCAGCCGAGGAACGCGACGAAGAGCACGACGCCGCTCAGAGTTCCGCTCAGGAGCAGCGCCGGAATCGCGAGCAAGACGCGAAAGAGGATCGACAGGCGACGCTGCCGTTCGGGGGGATCGATCTCGATGTCGACTCCGTACGAGCCGGCTCGTCCGGTGAAGCCCGGGAAACGGCGCCCGATCACGTAGAGAAACGAAGACACGTGTACCGAGTACCGGACGAACGCTGCGAGGAAGCGGTGCAGAGTCGAGGGGACGCGCCCGATCACGAGCGCTGCGAACCAGGCGGCGATGACGGCGAGCATCGCCAGAACCGACCAGAGCGTGAGCCACAACAGATGCGGGATCGCGAGAAGCCAACGGAAGAAGGTGGTGAGTCGAGGGCGCCCGAGATCGTCCGTGACGACGATGCGTACGGGATGGTGCGGGAGGCGGGCGTAGGGTTCCGCGAGAGCCGGGTCGGAGCTCGGGTAGCGCGGCGTGAGGAGCATGAAATAGCCTGCCGCCTCGGCTCCGTAACCGAGCACGAACGCCGTCAGGTCGCGGAGTCCTCGTGACGTGCGTCCACGAGCGACTGCGACGAACCAGGCGAGGAAGGCCGCCGCGGCGCCGACCCCGGCCCCCCCTACAAGGAGGGCGACGCCGTAAGCCATCCCGCCGCTGCCTCCGAGGGCGAAGCCGCTCCCGAGTGCGCCTCCGAGGAGCAGTGCGGGTAGCGCGAGGATGAGGCGGAAGAAGCCCGTCCACCGGCTCTGCCGTACGGGCGGGTCGATCTCGACGTCGATCGGGTAGCCGGGCGCGCCCCGGAAGTCGGGGTACGGATTCGCAGCGATGAAGAGGTAGGCGCTGACGTGCGTCGCGTAGCGAACGTACCCGGCGACGAAGTCGTGGAGGCTCTCGGGCGCTTTGGCTTCGATGAGGACGGCGAGCCAGAGGATGAACGCTACGACAGAGGCAGCGATGCCCCAGAGCGTGACCCAGACGAGATGCGGGATCGCGAGAAAGAAGCGGAAGAAGACGGTCAGGCGGCTGCGACGGAGGTCGTCGTCGCGAACGACGAGCCGGATCGGGCGCCGCTCGTTGCTCACGCTCTCCACGGCCGCATTCTGATGGACGTCTAGGATCGCGCGGTGATCGACCGCGACGACATCGCCCGGGCGAGCGTTCTGATCCGTGGCCATCTCCATCGCACGCCGACGCTCTCGTGTCGTTCGCTCGGGCCGCGCGCGTTCTTGAAGGCGGAGCTCTTCCAGAAGACAGGCTCGTTCAAGCCGCGCGGGATGCTGGCCAAGCTGGCCTCGCTCACCGCTGAGGAGAAGTCGAACGGGATCGTCACCTGGTCCGCCGGCAATGCGGCTCAGGGCGCCGCGTTCGCGGCCGCCCGGGAAGGCGTCGAGTGCATGGTCTTCATGTGGTCGACCGCGAATCCGCTCAAGGTTGCGGCGACGCGGGCCTACGGAGCCGAGGTGAACCTGGAAGCCGCGAGTCCCGCCGAGGCACACGAGCGGCTTCTCGAGTACGTCGAGGAGACGGGTCGTGCCTTCGTCCACCCTTTCGACGATCCCGTCCTCCAGACCGGGCACGGAACGCTCGGGCTCGAGGTGGTCGAGGACGTGCCCGATGTGGCGACGATCGTCGTGCCCGTCGGCGGTGGTGGCCTCGTCGCGGGCGTCGCGTCGGCGGTCGACTGTCGTGTTGTCGGCGTCGAGCCGGAAGGCGCGCCTTCGCTAACGGCTGCGCTCGCGGCCGGCTCGCCCGTGCACATCGAGCCGCGCTCAATCGCGGACGGACTCAACGCGCCGTTCACCGGTGAGGGCACGCTCGACGTGTGTCGCGAGCGCGTCGCGGAGGTCGTGCTCGTGAGCGACGAGGAGATCGAGGAGGGCATGCGCTTCCTCTATACGCGGGCCAAGCTTGCGTGCGAGCCTGCCGGTGCAGCGGCCGTGGCAGCACTGCTCGCGGGCAAGATCGAGCTCGATGCGGGGGCTCCGGTCGTCGCCGTCGTTTCGGGCGGCAATGCGGATCCCAAGATCGCGGCTGGTATCCTGGCAGGCCGATGAAGGCTGAGATCCACCCCGACTACGTCCTCGCGCACGTCACCTGCTCGTGCGGCAACGAGTTCTGGACGCGCTCCACGAAGTCCGAGCTACACGTGGAGATCTGCGCCGAGTGCCATCCCTTCTATACGGGGAAGCAGAAGCTCGTCGACACGGGCGGTCGGGTGGAGCGCTTCCAGCGCCGCCTCGAAAAAGCCGGCTCGCGCCGCGGCGACTAAGGCCTCATGGCCGTCAGTTACGGCGGACAGGCCGTCCTCGAAGGCGTGATGATGCGCAGCCCGTCGAGCTGGGCTGTCGCGATCCGCACGCCCGAGGGCGAGATCACGGAGGTCATCAGGGAGATCACGTCGCCGCAGCAACGACGCCGCGTCTGGCGCCTGCCGGTGATCCGAGGCGTGATCGCGCTCGGGGAGTCCCTCGCGATCGGGTTCCGTGCCCTCGCGATCTCGGCGAACGTTGCCTCGCAGGAACGCGACGAGGACGGCGAGATCCAGACGCAAATCGGCCGCGGCCAGATCATCTTCTCGTTCGCGATCGCGATCGGCTTCGCCCTCATGCTCTTCAAGGTCGGTCCGGCGCTGCTGACGAGCTGGCTTCCGATCGAGTCGACGGGGGCCTTCGTCGTTGTCGAAGGCCTGATCCGCGTAAGTGTCTTCATCGGGTACATCCTTGTGATCTCGCTCCTCCCGGATCTTCGTCGCGTGTTCCAGTACCACGGCGCCGAGCACAAGGCCATCAACGCGCTCGAGGCAGGTGCCGAGCTCACACCCTCGAACGTGCAGAAGTTCAGCTTGATTCACCCTCGTTGCGGAACAGCCTTTTTGCTCTGGGTCATGGTCATTGCGATCTTCGTGTTCGCATTCGTGGGACGCCCCGTCTGGTACTGGTTGATCCTGAGCAGGATCCTGCTTCTGCCCGTGATCGCTGGACTTGCGTACGAGCTCATCCGCTACGCGGGCAAGCATCAGTCGAACCGCGTGCTGATGACGCTGCTCGCGCCGGGCCTCTGGCTGCAGCGGCTCACCACCCGCGAGCCGAGCGACGACCAGGTCGAGGTGTCGATTCGCGCGCTGCGAAGCGTGCTCGATCGCGAGGCTGCCGAGACGCCCGAGCAGCAGCGGCTCGAATCGCGCGTCGAAGTGATGGCGTAGGTCCGATGCCGAGGATCGTCCGCGAAGCGAACGTCACCTGGGAGGGGACCGTGTCTCGCGGTGCGGGAGTCGTAAGTGCTTCGAGCTCCGGAGCATTCGAGCTTCCGGTGACGATCGCGTCGCGCATCGGCGACCCCGAGGGAAAGACGAGCCCTGAGGAGCTTCTCGCCGCGGCCCATGCGGTGTGCTTCGTCGCCTCGCTCGGCAGCGAGCTCGCAAAGGCTGGGACGCCGCCGGAGCGTCTCGAGGTTCACTGCACGATCGCGATGGACGAGGTCGAAGGGATGGGGCATCGCATCGTCTCGTCCGCCATCTCCGCCCGGGGAATCGCCACCGGCGCGGACGAGGCTTCGTTCGCCCAGGCGGCCGAGGCTGCGGATGCCGGGTGTCCGTTCTCGTCGCTCGTCAAGGCCAGCGCGACGGTGACGATCGACGCGACGCTGCTCTAACCTCACGGCGTGTCTGCAATCGAACGTCTCGTCGAGGAGCTCGAGCGCTCATATTCCGAGGTTCAGGAGCGTCTGGCCGACCCTGCCGTCTACAACGATCACCGACAGGCGGCGGATGCGGGCAGGCGCTTGAAGGAGCTCGAGACGCCCAAGCGGCTCGCAGACGAATGGCTGCAGGCTCGAGCCGACCTCGAGGACGCACGCGGCGATCCCGAGCTCTCAGGAATGGCGTCCGAGCTCGAGGCCGAAGTGGAGCGGCTGGAAGACGAGTTGAAGCTCGCCCTCGTCGAGCGCGACCCAGCCGACGACAAGGACGTGATCGTCGAGATCCGCCAGGGAGTCGGAGGAGACGAAGCGGCCCTGTGGGCAGGTGACGTCTACCGCATGTTGTCGCGGTACGCGGAACGCTTGCGCTTCAAGACGGAGACGCTCTCGACCAGCGAGAACGAGACCGGCGGGTTCAAGGAAGTCGTGTTCGCGGTCAAGGGAGAGGGCGCATTCTCGGTCTTCAAGTACGAGGGCGGCACGCATCGCGTCCAGCGCGTTCCCGAGACCGAGTCGCAGGGTCGGATTCACACCTCGACCGCCACCGTTGCGGTGATGCCCGAGGCCGAGGAAGTCGAGGTCCCGATCGAAGACAAGGATCTGAAGGTCGACGTCATGCGTTCGACCGGGCCTGGGGGACAGAGCGTGAACACGACCGACTCTGCCGTACGCGTGACGCATCTTCCGACGGGGATGGTCGTCACCATGCAGGACGAGAAGTCGCAGCTCCAGAACCGACAGAAGGCGATGCGGGTGCTTCGTGCTCGGCTCAACGAGGCGGAGCGCGAGAAGCAGCAGGCCGCGCTCGCGGCCACGCGTCGATCGCAGATCGGTGGGGGCGAGCGCGCCGAGAAGATCCGAACGTACAACTTCCCCGAGAACCGACTAACGGATCACCGGATCAAGCTCACGACGCACCGGCTCGACCAGGTGCTCGGCGGCGACCTGGACGAGTACACGCAGGCTCTTCGGGCCGAAGAGCAAAGACAGGCACTCGCAGCCGCATCAGCGTGACGACGGTCGGCACCGCCCTCACACGCCTCTCCGAGCGGCTGGCTGCGGCAGAGTGCGAGTCCCCACGAGTCGACGCCGAGGTTCTGCTCGCTCACGTGCTCGGTCGGACGCGGTCGTCGGTCCTCCTCGACGCCGATCGACCGCTGCCCGGGGACGCGGCGGCCGATCTGGAAGGTCTGGTCGCTCGCCGTGAGCGTCGTGAGCCGCTGGCGTACGTGCTCGGGGAGTGGGGCTTCCGGAGGCTGACATTGAAGGTCGACGCGCGCGTTCTCGTCCCCCGACCGGAGACCGAGGTTGTCGTCGAGCGCTCCCTGGCGCGCATCGCCGGGCTTCGCGAGCCGCGAGTGCTCGACGTCGGGACCGGGAGTGGCGCGATTGCGCTCGCGATCGCCGACGAGCATCCGGGAGCCATCGTGACGGGAATGGACGCCTCACGCGACGCACTCGCCGTCGCCGCCGCGAACGCGCAAGCGACCGGACTCGCCGTCGAGCTCGTGGAGTTGGATCTCTTCTCGGGGCTGCCATCCGGCCCGTGGGATCTCGTCGTATCGAATCCGCCGTACGTGTCGGCGCAGGAGATCGAGGCACTAGAGCCCGAGGTGCGCGACTGGGAGCCCCGCGCTGCGCTCGTCGGCGAGGGAGCGACGGACGCCATTGCCCGCGCCGCTCGCGACGTCCTGCGATTGGGAGGCACGCTCGTGCTCGAGGTCGCCGAAGGAGGCGCCGGCAGGGTCGCGGAGCTGTTGCGCGAGCTCGGCTACGAGGCCGTCGCGGTCGGTCGAGACCTAGCCGGGCGGGACCGCGTCGTCGAGGGCGTGACTACATCAGCCGATTGACGTGACTACACTCCAAATCTAAGGTGACTACGATGGTAGGGATCCGTGAGCTCAAGGCTCGCCTCTCCGAGTACCTCGAGCGGGCGGCTGCCGGCGAGACGATCGTTGTTACAGCGCGCGGCCGCGCGAAGGCGGAGTTGCGGCCGCTTTCGCCTGATGCGCGAATCGATGAGCTGATTCGGCAAGGGCGCGTTACTCCGGCGCGCAGACCCGGCCTCCCGAGTGTCGAGTTGCTCGGTTTCAAGGGGAAGCGACCGACGGCGGAGATCTTCGACGAGGATCGCGGCGACTGAACCTCTACGTCGATTCGAGCGCTGTCGTCAAGCTCTACGTTCGTGAGCCGGAGTCGGACGAAGCTGCGGAAGTGCTCCGTGGGCAGTGGGC
>DASTEM010000179.1:0-2654 GCA_035709545.1 Gaiellaceae bacterium
CGTGCTCGCCCGTGAGCGCCTCCGCGAGCTCGCCTGCGTTCGCGATCGTCGCTGACGCGAGCAGGAACTGCGGCTCTGAGTCGTAGATGCGCGCGAGCCGCCGCAGCCGTCGCAGGACGTTCGCAACGTGCGAGCCGAAGACACCGCGGTAGACGTGCGCCTCGTCGACGACGACGTAGCGGAGGTTCGCGAGGACGTCTCCCCAGCGGTCGTGGTGGGGAAGGACGCCCACGTGGAGCATGTCCGGGTTCGTGAGGACGACGTTCGCCCATTTACGGATCTGCCAGCGCCGCTCGCCCGGAGTGTCGCCGTCGTAGATCGCGGGCTTGAGGCCTTTCAGGCGCAGCTCGGCGAGTGCGCGCGTCTGGTCCTGCGACAGCGCCTTGGTCGGGTAGAGGTAGACGGCGCGGGTCTTCGGGTCGCGTGCGATCGCATCGAGCACGGGGAGGTTGAAGGCGAGCGACTTCCCCGACGCCGTCCCGGTGGTGACAATGACGTTCTCGCCGCGCCGCGTTGCCTCCCAGGCTTCTGCCTGGTGTCGGTAGAGCGACGTGACGCCGGTGGCGAGCAGGGCTGACGCAACGCGCGGGTCGAGATCGTCGGGCAGCTGCTCGACGCTCGCGTCGCGCGCCGCCTCGGTGTCGGCGTATGCGATCTCCTCGCCTTCGAGGAGGTCGGCCCATTCCGCCGCGACATCTGTCGCCATGCGCCCAGTGTCGCAGCCGTGTCCCGAGGACTGCGATGCTGTCAAGGAGTGTGACCAGCGAGTTCGACCGTAAGTGTCTAAAGCGCGAATGGAAGGAATCCGAAAGGCTCGTTCGCGTGCGGTCATGCTCCTCGAGAGATCTGCCGCAGAGGCGCTTCTCGACTACCTGGATCACGAGCTGCCGAAGCAAGGCTGCGACCACTCGCTGCGTCTCACGAACGCTTTGGCAGTACGTGCCGGGGTCGCTGCTCCTGCGCTCGCCATGTCGTTGGAGCAATTTGGAGGCTTCTGTGACTGCGAGGTCCTAGCGAATGTGGACCCCGAAACCATCTACTGATCGCTCTGGCAGTTACTCGAAGTACGGCGCGAAGTCCCGGTCGTAGCGCGTGCGTGGCTGAGCTCCGTAGACCGTCGCTTTCGGCTCTCCAGCGGAGAAAAGAATCACCGTCGGCAACGAAAGAACTCCGTAGCGGCCGGAGACCGCGAGGTTCTGGTCCACGTTGAGTCGCACGAGTCGCACGCGGCCTTCCCACTCCTCGGCAAGCGCTCGCAGGTGCGGCTCGATCGCCTCGCATGGCTTGCACCACGGCGCCCAGAAGTCGACGATCACCGGCACTGGCGAGGCGAGCACCTCCGTGGCGAAGGTCGCATCCGTCACCTCGTCCACTACGCCAGCGTAGTGCGTACGGCAGGGGTCAGGCTTAAGCTTGACCCAGACGTTAGAGCCGGCCGCTCAGTGCGCGGAGGCGCAGCAGCGGCACCTTCCAGATCGCCTCGGCCACGATCGCGCCCGTCATCTTCGATGCCCCTGCGCGCCGCTCTACGAACGTGATCGGGATCTCGACGACACGCAGTCCCGCTCGACGCACGCGATACGTCGCCTCGATCTGGAACGCGTACCCGTGCGCCGAGAGGGCGTCAAGATCGATCGCCTCGAGTGCCGCTCGTCTGAAGCACTTGAACCCGCCGGTGAGATCACGCACCCGCATTCCGAGCAGGATCTGCGCGTACAGGCAGCCTCCGCGGGAGACGAACCGTCGCATGAGCCCCCAGTTCTCGGTCCCGCCGCCCGGTACGTAGCGGGAGCCGAGCACGAGATCGGCGTCGGCCGCGGCCGAGATCAGTCGCGGCACGTCGGCAGGGCTGTGCGAGAAGTCGCAGTCCATCTCGAGCACGAGCTCGGCGTCCTCCCCCAAGGCCCACCGGAGCCCCGCGATGTACGCGGGGCCGATCCCCTCCTTCGCCGGCCGGTGCAAGACCGACACCCACGGAAGCTCAGCTGCGAGCCGGTCTGCGATCTCGCCCGTCCCGTCCGGGGAGGCGTCGTCGATCACGAGCACACGATCCTGCGCGGTGTCGAGCACTTGGCCGAGCGCTTGGATCATGGGCTCGAGGTTCTCACGCTCGTTGTACGTGGGGAGGCAGAGGACGGCGCGAGGCATCGCCGTATCATCGCGGGATGGCCAAGGCGCTGCCCCGGAACGCCGAGCTCGCGGACCAGCTCGACCTCTTGGCCGACCTGTCGGAGATCCTCGACGAGGAGTCCTTCAAGGTGATTGCGTACCGGCGCGCTGCGACGAGGATCCGCGAGTCGCCCCTTCCGGTCGCCGAGCTCGCGCTCGACGGCAAAGCGAAGGATCTTCCCGGCATCGGCCGGACGATCGAGAACAAGGTGGTCGAGGTCGTCAACGTCGGCGAGATGGAAGCGCTGACGCGCCGTCGCCAGCGCGTGCCGGAAGGTGTCGTCGACTTTCTCCGCCTTCCAGGCGTCGGGCCGAAGACGGCCGCCCGGTTCTGGACGCAGCTGGGCATCACTTCGCTCGCGAGCCTGAAAACGGCTGCCGAGGACGGGCGTCTTCGTGACCTCTCGGGTATGGGCGCGCGGAGCGAGGAGAAGATCCTGAAGGCGCTCGAGGCTGGCGTCGGGGTTGAGGACGAGCCGCGCCGG
>DASTEM010000180.1:0-4557 GCA_035709545.1 Gaiellaceae bacterium
TACGAGGCGGACGACAGCCTCGTACCGCACGTTCTCGAGCTGCTGCGCACAGCAACGCCACCTCCGTAGGCTCCGCGCGCCACGCCAAGTGGCATCGCGGTCGCTTGCGCGAGTGTGCGGGAATGTCGCTTGACGACGACCTGGGTGAGTCCAGCAATCCTCGGAGTGGCTACGACTCTGCGCGATGCCAGAGCGCGAGCAGCGAGTTGGCAAGGTGTTCGGGCTCGATCCGGTGCGGAGGGTCGAAGTGGTGCCGATTCTGGAACGTCTCGAGGGTGAAGTCTGGGAACGTGGCAGCAAGTCGCTCTGCGATTCGTCCGAAGTAGTCGGGATTGCTGCGGCCGCCAAGTGCGAAATAGACCGGGCGGTCGAACGCCCGCAGCGCGCGAGTGTCGAGATCGCCCGTGTCGAAGGCTTCAAGCAAGGCTCGGATCCCCGTGGGCCGGTTGGCCATCCATGCTGGAGGTGGACCCTCTGGAGGCCGCGGTGGCTCGACGCCGGGGGCGAGCTGCAGCTGCGCGAATCCGGCCATGAACTGGTCGGCGGGAAGCAATTCGAGTGCCCGGAAGCGCTCCATGAGTGCCTCCTCCTGCGGTGTCCTGTCGTTGCCGGCCCACGCCGGTTCCAGGAGCGCGAGGCTCAGGAGTCGCGCACCGTGCACGGCTGCAAATGCGAGCGAGGCAGCGCCACCGCCTGAGTAGCCGACGAGATGGAACCGGTCGAATCCGTGCGTGTCAGCCTCCCGCAGGATCCCTACGATCTCGGCGTCAAGACCGTAGTCCTCTGGCGGCTGCTCCCCGGAGTAGACCTCGAGTTCCTTCGCGACCGCGTCGACGCGCTCTCCGAGCACTTCGAGCAGCGCTCCATACGCCGCTGCGGCCGGCAACACGATGCCCGGCAATAGCACGACGGCATGTCGCGTCGGCACAGCCTTGACCCTACTCGTTGACTCCGTTCCGCTCAAGCGCCGTCCGGGTGCGATCTCTCCAAGGACAAGTCCGTGCGTTGCCCGAGTGTGAGGGAATGTCGCTTGAGCGGCGGCCCGAGCGTGCCTGAGCACCGTCCGCGCGCTACATCCCTACGCGGTCCAAGGTGTCGGAGGCTCGGAGTGCGTGGAGGCGTCGAATGATGCCGACGTGCCTCGCGAGCCGTTGACACTCGTCATTCAGCTTCCTCAGTTCCCGCAACTCGATCTTGCTCAGCGAGGGCCAGCTGCGGAAGAGAAGCGACATGCGTTCGTCACGATCATGCCTCGCATCTCGAAGCTCGTTGTCGTCGAGCCGTGAGAGGTTCTGTGGAAGGCTCTCGATCCGTGAGAGGTTCTGTGGAAGGTTCTCGATCATCGGGGCACCTCAGCGCCCCATGCCCCAGCGCCGTATGGTCCTTTCGCGGGCTTCCTGCGGAGTTGCCCCAACCACTTCCGGATCCTCGCGGACAAGCTTTGCGCGACCTGCATAAAGCACCTCGCTTCCGCCGCCCTCGGCGCAATGGCCCGTTAGGTCAACGCGGAAAGAGAGGCTCGGGAAGTGCTCATGGTAGCCGCTCGCGAGTGGTCGCAGCCGACCAACCTGGGGATCTGGGCCACAATCCGACGCGAGACGGAGGAGTAGACTCGTGGAACTGGCCCTGCTGCCGGAACCCCGGCCGAAAGCCCGCAACCTCCCGACGCGCTATGGCGCGCGAGACGTAGGAGCTCAGGCGAACAGGATTCGGCTTGCAGGGCCAGGTCTCGTTGTTTCGAGAAGCGTGGGGGGCTCGGAGGTCGTCATGAGCAAGAGTTCCGACAAGCCAAAAAAGCAGCAGAAGCAGAAACCGCAGAAGACGCTCAAGCAACGCCGCAGCGAGAAGCGCGCGGCCAAGAAGTTCGGCTCAGGCCCCCTTCTCCCGGCAGACAAATAGAGCCGCGAGCGTCGCTGTCTCGCCGGGCTCGATGCCCGCAGGGGACGAGGTCAACTCGCGGCGATGCACGACCGAGACTCCCCCGTTGGTTCACGTGGAGCCGCGTAACGAGCCTTTCCGTCTCCTCGAGCCTCGGACCAATGAGTAGGGGGCGCACGGCTCACAGCCGTACGCCCCCGAAAGCTCAGACCGAAGCGACGACGCTGACGCTCCGCGCCTGCGGGCCCTTCGGGCCCTGCTCGACCTCGTACTCGACCTTCGCACCCTCAGCGAGGCTCTTGAATCCCTCGCCGCCGATCGCGCTGTGATGGACAAAGACGTCCTTGCTCCCATCGTCCGGCGATACGAAGCCATAGCCCTTGTCGTCGTTGAACCACTTCACCGTTCCAGTCGGCATATCTCCACCTCCCTTCGACTGCTTCATGAACGCGCAGCGGAGGCGTGCAACGCCAAAACCGGTACTCGCTCCAACTCCTGTGACCGACACCACCCTACCAGCGCGCGAAGACCATCTTGAGCTGCGCTTCTGGCGTGGTAGATGTGGCGCGCACGAAAACGTGCGGCGGTCCCGGTCGCACACGGTGGTCGTGGCACATCCGAGGTCGTTGTCGTTCATCGTGCGACGGCTCGCTCCCTCGCTCCCTCCTGGCTGCTGACGTCCATCCCGTCGCCTGGGCGAGTGTGCGGGAATGTCGCCTGAGCCGCCGATGGTCTACGACGTGTCCACGGGATAGCGCAGATGCGTGACGCCCACACCGGTGACGACTTTTGGATTCCCGAGGACGACCGGTGTGTTCGCGAGGTGGTCGAACAGCCGTACTCCTGCGCCTAGGAACACGGCAGCCAGATCGATGTGGATCTCGTCGAGCAGCCCGGCTTCCAGGCACTGCTGGATCGTCTGGGCGCCATGCACTCCCACGGACTTCGGGCCGGCAGCCGATTTCGCCTTTGCCAGCTCGCTTGCTCGTTCGGCGGCGAACGAGCACTGAAGATCGAGAAGCAGGTGCCACAACTACTCGACGTTGAGGTCGATGAGCTGCGTGAGTACCTCGCCGGCAACGTCCGGACGAGCAGCACTCGTCGGACGGGCTTTCGCTTCGTCCGCGGAACGCATGGTGGTCACTACGTTCGTGACCGGGAGGAAACCGACATCGGCCCTGCCGGCATGCCCGTCCGCTGAGATTCCCGCACGGCCGACGAGTCATCCCGAGCGGCTTTCGGACGCGAGCAGAGGATCTCAGGACAGGCACGACTCAGCGTGTCTGGAACTGGGCATCAGGACGTGTCTGCTGCGGCGGCCGGGTCTGACGCACGGTGGAAGCGCAGTGTGCGCAGCGTGAGCAGGATCGCCGTGAAGCCCACGATGAGGTTGACACAGGTGACGGTCAGTTTCATGCCGACGCTGAAGGCCACGAGCGCCGAACGCGATGCGCTACCGCGAAGGGTGTAGACGAGGAGCGCCTGCTGTGTCCCGATCCCACCGGGGCTGATCGGCACGAGCGTGGCGAGGCTCTCCGCCGCCTGCACCAGCAGCACGTTGCGGGCCGACTGCTCGATCCGAAACGCGCCGAGCATGAACCAGATCGTCGCGAGGCGAAGCGCCCACTCGGCGAGCTGCCAGGCGACGACGGTGCGGAGCCACCGCGCGGGGGTGCGCACGACCGTGAATGCCTGCCGCACACGCTGTCTGAACTCGGCGACGTTGGCTCGGATCCAGACGGCGAGGGCGATGACGCCGAAGGCGAGGACGACGAGCGTGACCTCGGCGACGGTCTCGTGCCGAAGGAACCACGCGAAGTCGAAGCTCGGCAAGTACGGGAGCACGTCGAGGCTCGGCAAGACGCCCTGCGTCACCGCCCAAGAGAAAAGCGCGCTCACGCAGAGCGCATCGACGATCGCCAGCACGAGGGTCGAGCTGACGAGGGTGGTGTAGGTCGATCCTTTGATCGCACGGTGCGCCATCGTGAGGCGAACCACGTCTCCGATGCGGGCGGGAAAGAGCGCGTTGACCCCGACGCCTGCGACCCACGCGGCGTAAAGCGGCAGCCAGCGGACGCGTGTGTCGGGATAGGCGGCCACGAGGACGTTGCGCCACGCACGGGTCGCGCAGACGGTCTTCGCGAGGTGACAGCCGAGCGCGAGCGCGAGCGCGACGCGATGGACAGAGGCAAGGTAGTCCCAGAACGCCGAGACGCCGTCGAGGACGGTTTCCACGCGCTCACGCTACCCGTGCGCTGCACGACCGCCTAGGACCCCGAGGCTTCACGCCGCTGCCATCAGTGAGGGAAGCCCGCGAGCACAACGACCCTGAGGCCGCGGAGGTTTCCGGGCGTGACGTGGAGGTGTTAGGTGGGCACTGGCTCTAGGCTAACCAAGCCGAGTTGACGATCGGTTGACTGCAAAGCGATCATGCCAGTCATGGATGACTACGAGGTAGTCGCCCAGGAGTTGAGCGAGCTCGGAGAAGAGATGCGCGCCCTCGAGGAGCGCTTGGCCGAGGTCGAGAGAGTGAACGCGCGACTTGAGGAAGCCGCCCTGACCACGGCCCGTGCCCTGGGAGAGGTCTCACGTCATTGGGACGCGGTGTACGACGCTATGCGCCGCGCAGACAGAATCGACCGAGAGATCTCGTCTGAGCGCGACCACGATGCGGCTAAG
>DASTEM010000181.1:0-10696 GCA_035709545.1 Gaiellaceae bacterium
GAACTTCTCGTTTCCGAGCATCGCCTCCGAACGGGCGACCTCCTTCCGCAGCCGCTCGACCTCGGCATCGCGGTTCCCGTCCACGCGCGCGCGCTCAGGGCGCACCACAGCGGCGAAGATGCGCCGCTCGTCGTCCGATCCGAGCTCCACCTGCACGCCACTGCGGCGGAAGATGTGCGCCGCCTCCTGGACGCGATCGAGCGCCCCGAGATCGTCCGCGAACCGCGCTTCCGCCTCGGGCCAGGGCGCAACGATGAGCCGCGACTCGCGGTCGGGAAGCTGCGACCAGATCTCCTCCGTCACGTGCGGCATGACCGGGTGCAGCAGTGCGAGGAGCCGCTCGAGCGCGGCGAGCGCCGTTGCAGCGGCACCCGGATCACGGTCGTAGAGCCGCGGCTTGATCGCCTCCGCGTACCAGTCGCAGAAGTCGTCGAAGGTGAGGTGATAGAGCGCATCGGTCGAGGCCGCGAGCTCGAAACGGCTCCAGTGGTCCTCGGCCTCCACGCGGGTCGCCTCGATACGCGCGAGGATCCAACGCTCTTCGAGCTCCCGCGGCGCGACCGACGGCGTGACACCCTCCGCGTTCTGAAGGATCAGCCGCGACACGTTCCAGAGCTTGTTCGCAAGCTTGCGCCCCTCCTCGATCGTGCCGTAGGAGAAGCGGACGTCCTGCGTCGAGGAGTTCTTGAGAAGGCCGTACCGGGTCGCGTCGGCCCCGTACTCGTCGATGGCTTCCAGGGGATCGATCCCGGTGCCGAGGCTCTTCGACATGCGCCGACCGTCTGGCGCGTTGATCGTCGAGTGGATGTTGACCGTGTGAAACGGGATCTCGCCCATGAGCTCGAGCCCGGCCATCATCATCCGTGCCTCCCAGAGGAAGATGATCCCGCGATCGGTCGACGAGACGTCGTTCGAGTACCAGGCGCGAAGCTCCGGGGTCTCGTCGGGCCAGCCGAGCGTCGCGAACGGCCAGAGCGCGGACGAGAACCAGGTGTCGAGGACGTCCTCGTCCTGCCGGAGTTCCCCGGTGCCGCACTCCGCGCACGCCGCCGGCTCGGACTCGGACACAGTCAGGTGACCGTCGGGGCAGTACCAGACGGGAATCCGGTGCCCCCACCAGAGCTGCCGCGAGACGCACCAGGGGCGGATCGACTCCATCCAGTCGAGGTAGACGGCGGTGTAGCGCTCGGGCCTGAAGCGAACGCGGCCGTCGCGCACGGCGGCGATGGCCGGCGCCGCGAGCTCGGTCATGTCGCACCACCACTGCAACGTGATCAAGGGCTCGATGCGCGAGCCACAGCGGTCGCAGTGACCGACCGAGTGGCGATACGGCTCCGCCGCGACGAGCAGCTCGCGCTCGCGCAGGATCGCGACGATGCGTTTCTCGGCTTCCAACTGGGTCAGCCCAGCGAATTCACCCGCGTCCTCGTTCATGAGGCCGTCGAGCCCGATCACGGTGAGCTCGGGGAGCCCGTGCGTGCGCCCGATATCGAAGTCCATCGGATCGTGGCCCGGCGTGATCTTGACCGCGCCCGTGCCGAACTCGGGATCGACGCGATCGTCGGCGATGATCGGCACGTGCCGCTCGGCGACCGGGACGATGGCCTCGTGCCCGACGAGATGCCGGTAGCGGTCGTCGTCCGGGTGAACGGCGACGGCGACGTCAGCGAGCATCGTCGGTGGGCGGACGGTCGCGATGGTGAGGTGACCCGAGCCGTCGGCGAGCGGATAGCGGATCGTGAAGAGCTGGTCGTCGACGTCTGAGTGGCTGACCTCGAGGTCGGAAATGGCGCTCGCACAACGCGGGCACCAATTCACGATTCTGTTGTCGCGGTAGAGGAAGCCGCGCTCGTAGAGATGGACGAACCAGCGCAGGACAGCGCGGACGTACCCCTCGTCCATCGTAAACCGCTCCCGGCGGTAGTCGAGCGAGGCGCCGAGCCGGCGGAACTGCCCGAAGATCACGCCGCCGTAGTGCTCAAGCCAGCGCCAGGTCCGCTCGAGGAAAGCGTCGCGGCCGAGATCGTGCCGCGTGAGCCCTTCTTTGGCGAGATCGCGCTCGACGACGTTCTGGGTCGCGATTCCGGCGTGGTCGTAGCCCGGCTGCCAGAGCGTCGAGAAACCGCGCATGCGGTGGTAGCGGATGAGGAGATCCTGGATCGACGCATTCAGCGCGTGCCCCATGTGCAGCTCCCCCGTCACGTTCGGAGGCGGCACCGCAATCACGAACGAGGGGCGTGTCGCGTCGGGCTCGGCTCCGTACAGTCCCTCGGCTTCCCAGGTCTGCTGCCAGCGCGCTTCGACGCCTTCCGGCTTGTAGAGCGGATCCATCGCGCGAGAGTCTAGAAAGGAGTGGCCGCGGCGCTCGTCAGCTAGGCGCTGCGGCGCCGCATCGCTACCGGGGACAACGACGAGCCTCTCGCGTCACGACGCATGCTCCGAGAGTAGCTGGAGCCCTCGGCGACTGCGAGCTTCGGGACGACGCGTAGACAGTTGAAACTGGCATATGAGAAGCGAGGGCACGGTCGACGCACTATTCGGCACGGTCTTCGACTACCGCACGCTCGCCGAGTCGTACAAGGTCGCGGCCCTCGACGTCACGCACAAGCTGCACGCGCTCTCGCGCCCGAGCGTCTGAGATCGTTCACAGGACGAGGATCGTGCTGGTGCCGTGGGCGCACAGCCGGCCCTGCGAGTCCTCGATGCGAGCCTCGGTGGTCGCGACTCGCCGGCCAGGATGGACGATCGAGCCAGTGCAGCGCACGACTCCCGTATCGGCGGTCAGCGCACGTGTGAAGTTGGCCTTCAGCTCGAGTGTCGTCCAGCCCAACGGCTCGTCGAGAGTCGTGACGAATGCGAGCCCCATGGCCGAGTCCATAAGCGTCATCGCAAGACCGGCATGGACTATGCCGATCGGGTTGTAGTGGTACTCGGCCGGCTCGCACTCGAAGACCGCATGTCCTCGCGCCACCTCGACGAGATGAAAGCCGAGCGTCTGCGCGATCGGCGGCGGTGGAAGGTCGCCCGCGACCATCATCTGCATGACCTCGAGCCCCGAGCGTCCCGCCATCTGGTCCCGGAGCGCGAGCGGGTCGGCCCATGTGTAGGTGCGGCTGCTCTCGTCCATCAGCGACCGACCGCGTAACCCTGCATACCGCGCGGGTTCGCCCCCGCTCGGAGTAGACCGTCCGGCTCGCGCGCGACCGCAGTGACGCGACCCGCCGACCATGCGGGCCAGAGCGTCACGTCGTGTCCGCGGCGCTGGAGATCTGCGACCGTACGCGCATCGAACCGGGACTCGAGCGTCAGCGATTTCGAGACGAGGCCCCGCGGGAAGAACGACGAGATCAGGTGATCCGTATGGAACTCCGGCGCGTCGATCGCCTCCTGGAGATTCATCCCGAGATCGACGTGGCGAAGGAAGGCGTGGAGCGCCCACTGCTCCTGCTGGTCGCCGCCGGGTGTTCCCCAAGCGAGATACGGCTCGCCCTGGCGAAGCGCGAGTCCCGGACAGAGTGTCGTGCGCGGGCGGGTTCCAGGACGCAGAGAGGACGGCAGCCCTTCCTCCAGCCAGAACATCTGAGCACGCGTTCCGAGCGGCCAGCCGAGCGCGGGAAGGACCGGTGAGCTCTGAAGCCATCCGCCGGAGGGCGTTGCCGAGAAGAGGTTGCCGAAGCGATCCACGATATCGAGGTGCACTGTGCCGCGGCCGGGCTCGCCCGAACCGGGCGTCGCGACCACCTCGCGCAGGAGTGGGAGGTGGCCCCGGCCCGGCCGGTACTCCGCCGACGCGTCCTCACCGACGAGGGCGCGGCGCGCGTCCGAATACTCCTTCGAGAGCAGCGCGTCGATCGGAACCTCGGAGTCGCCGTAGAGCGCGTCGCGATCGGCGAACGCGAGCTTCGCGCACTCGATGACGACATGGACGAGCTCGGCCTGCGTCAGCTCGGCGAGATCGAAGCCCTCGAGCAGCGCAAGCTGCTGAAGGCCGACGGGGCCTGCGGCCCAAGGACGGGTCTTGCACACCGTGAGCCCGCGATAGTCGAAGGTGACGACGGGCTCGATCGTCGCCTCCCACACCGCGAGGTCCGCTCCGGTGAGGAGGCCCTCTTCCGCGGCGCTGAACCGGTCGATCTCCTCGGCGACGAAACCTCCGTAGAACGCAAGCCGCGCGCGCTCGATCTCCTCCTCGCGCGAGCCGCCGCGGCTCTCCTCGACGATCCGCCTGTAGGTCGCTGCAAGCACCGGGTTCCGAAAGAGCGCGCCGGCGGGTGGCGCCGGGAGGTAGAGATCCCGCGATCCGGCCCACCCGCGAAGCAGCACCTCGTTGAGCTCGATCGTCGCGCGGACCCGCTCGTGGAGCGGATAGCCGTGCTCGGCGTAGCCGATCGCAAACTCGAGGACATCTTGCAGACGCCACGTGCCGAATTCGCGCAGCAGAAGCAGCCAGCCGCCGAACGCACCTGGGACGCACGCCGCGAGCACGCCCGTTCCTGGAATCAGCTCGTGACCCAGCTCGCGGAAGCGCTCGATTGTCGCCGCGGCCGGAGCGACGCCCTGCCCGCAGAGCGCGAGTGGCTCGCCACGGTCGACCGACCAGAAGACGGCGGGCAGCTCTCCCCCGGGGCCGTTCAGGTGCGGCTCGACGACCTGGAGCACGAACCCCGTGGCGACGGCGGCGTCGAACGCGTTGCCGCCGCGCTCGAGCACCGCCATGCCCGTCTGAGACGCGAGCCAGTGCGTGGACGCGACCATCCCGAATGTGCCGCGGAGCTCCGGCCGGGTCGTGAACGTCACGTCACGGAATCTACGCGTCGTCCTGGCAGAGAGGTCAGTACTGGGCGGTCTCGACGACCTCGACGACCTGAGCCGTCGGGTTCTTCATCACGTCGACTCGCCCCCAGAGGTCACGCAGCCTCGCGAGGAACGCATCGGCGTCACCCACTTCGGCGAAGTCGAGATCGATCAGTACGTGGTTCGGATCGGTCGACGCGCGGAACACCCTATGGCCGAGCGCACCCCCCGCCTCTCTCCCGAGCGGATCGCTGTCGAAAGCGTCTTTCCACGCCTCGTAGCTCGCAACGTCGTGCTCGATTCTGAGGACATGCATCAATTACTCCTCCCAGTCGAAGGGTCACGGACGGACTACGAAGTACGCGTTGAACGGATCGTGCTCCAGCTGGTGCACGTCGACCGACGTGAAGCCCGCCTCGGCAAGGAGCTCTCGTGCCTTGTGCTCGCCCCACATCGCGCCGAGCCCGTCGCCGCCCTGGGCGAGCGAAACGGTCATGCAGTGCATGCACGAGATCATGTACAGCAGCGGCCCGCCCGGGTGATCGATGTTCTCGTGGACATGGCTCGATCCTTGGATGTCCTGCATCAGGTAGACACCGTCTTCCGTGAGCGACCGGCGGATCCCGCGCAACAGCGCCAGGGGGCGCGCCTGGTCGTGCACGGCGTCGAAGGTCATTACGAGCTCGAAGGACTCGGGCTTCGCGTCCACGTCGAAGGTGCTGAGGTCGCGCTCCTCGAAGCGAACGTTCTCCAGTCCGCGCTCGCCGGCTTGCTCACGCGCATAGGCGATCGCGGCCGCCGAGAGGTCGTAGCCTTGAAACGAGCTCGACGGAAAGCGCTCGGCGAGCATGAGCAGAGCCCGGCCGCGGCCGCAGCCGAGATCGAGCGCCGAGATGCCGGCCTCGAGCTTCTCGGTCGCCCCCTCGACGAGCGGCAAGATGTGCGAGAAGAGGACCGACAGGACCGTCTGGTTGCTCTCCTCGGCCATGACCTCGTGAAAGCGGTCGAAGCGCTCGTACGGGACACCCCCGCCCTTCTCGAAGCACTGCACGATGTCGTCTTCGACGATCGCCAGCGTCGGGATCCACTGCGCGGTCACGGCGAGGTTGTCCGGGGATGCGGCACGCGTGAGCCAGCCGGCGTGCTCGGGCGGCAGCCGATACTTCCCGGTCGAAGGCTCGTACTCCACGACCCGCCCCGTCGTCATCGCCCCGAGCCATTCGCGCACGTACCGCTCGCTCAGACCGGCAAGGTCGGCGAGCTCCTGGCTCGTGGCCGCATCCGTCGTCGCGAGCGCGTCGAAGAGACCGGTTCTGTGCCCGACCGAGATCATCACGGCGAGGGCGCCGCCGTTGAGCGTCTCGAGCATGCGTCCGGCGAAGGCCTCTGCCCGCTCGGCATCGAACTCTGTCGTGGCCATCGGGCCTCCTTCGGTCGCGGTCGGAGCGTCTAGCTATATCGCCCCGGCTCGCGTCTCGTCAACCGACTCTAGTCTTCCTGCGTCGTGCCTACCTGCAGCGGATGCGGACAACAGAACCCCGAGGGCTCGAACTTCTGCAACTCGTGCGGCTCCGCTCTCATGCAGCCGGGCCGAATCGGAGAGGAGCGTCGCCTGGTGTCCGTGCTCTTCGTGGATCTCGTCGGCTTCACTGCAAGCGCCGAGAAGCTCGATCCCGAGGACGTCCGGGCCATTCTCACGCCGTACTACGAGAGGGTTCGGGCGGAGCTCGTGCGCTTCGGAGGGGCGGTCGAGAAGTTCGTGGGAGACGCCGTGATGGGGGTGTTCGGGGCTCCGACGGCGTACGGTGACGACCCGGAGAGGGCGGTTCGCGCCGCGTTCGCGGTTCGCGACTGGGCGGAGCAGGAAGGCCTCCAGGTCCGGATCGCGGTGAACACGGGCGAGGCCATTGTGGAGCTCGAGGCGCGACCCGGGCACGGCGAGGCCATGATCGCCGGCGACGTCGTCAACACGGCTGCGCGGCTCCAGTCCGCAGCGCCGGTGGGAGCCGTCCTCGTCGGCGAGGAGACGTATCGGAGCACGCGCGGCTCGATCGAGTACCGCCCGGCTCAGCCGGTGAAGGCGAAGGGGAAGGCGCTGCCGGTCCGGGCCTGGCTCGCTCTTCGCGCGACGGCAGCCGAAGGCGAGCGACCGTTGGCGCCCGTCCCGATGGTCGGACGCGAACGCGAGCTCGAGGTGCTGACGGGGCTCTGGGAGCGCGTCACCGACGAAGGGCGCGCGCACTTCGTGACCGTGTTCGGCCCGGCCGGAATCGGCAAGTCGCGCCTTGCGCTAGAGCTCTCCCAGCTCGTGGCTGCTCGAGGCGGTCGAGTCATTCGCGGGCGCTCGACCCCATACGGGGCGAGCAGTCCGTACAGCGCGTTCGCTCAGCAGGTCAAGCAGATCGCCGGGATCTTCGACAGTGACGACGCCGCGGACGCGAGCGTCCGGCTCGCCGCGGGGGTGGCGGAGCTCGCCGGGCCGGCCACGGCGGAGGAGCACGCCCCGCACCTCGCCATGCTCATCGGGCTCGAGAGCGCGAGCGTCGTAACCGATCGTGAGACGTTGTTCTTCTCGGCGCGCGTTCTCGTCGAGTCACTCGCACTCGACGGTCCGACGTTGCTCCTCTACGAGGACATCCACTGGGCTGACGCCAGCCTGCTCGACCTGCTGGAGACCTTCGGAGCGCGCATTCGTGAGGTTCCGGTCCTCTTCGTGGCGCTCGCCCGGCCGGAGCTCCGCACGCAGCGCCCCGACTGGGGCGGCGGCCTCCCGGCGTACACGTCGCTTCCGCTCGATCCGCTGACGGCGAACTCGAGCAGGGAGCTCGCCGAGCACCTGCTCGCGCAGGCCGAGATCTCGGACGAACGGGCCGCCGCGGTGGCCGAGACTGCGGAGGGCAACCCGCTCTTCATCGAGGAGCTCGCGGCCTCCATCGCCGAGAAGTCGACGGCGAACGAGCTCCCCACTAGCGTCCGCGCGATCGTCTCGGCACGCCTCGATTCTCTCCTGCCGGACGAGCGCAGCGTCCTCGTGAGCGCGTCGGTGGTCGGACGCGTGTTCTGGCGTGGGGCGCTCTCCGAAATCGACCCTCGGGACGACCTGATGGCGGTTCTCGGCTCGCTCGAGGCCAGAGATCTGATCCGGCGCGAGGCCGTCTCGCGCATAAAGGGGGATCAGCAGTTCGGGTTCAAGCACGGGCTGATCCACGAAGTCGCGTACCAGACGCTTCCGCGGGCGGTGCGGCGAGAGCGGCATGCGGCCGCGGCGCGCTTCCTCGAGACATCGACCGCTGTCGGACAGTCGCACGAAGCGGTCGCGCACCACTGGCGCGAGGCCGGGGAGGAGGAGCGAGCCGTGGAGCACCTGATCATCGCGGCGGATCAGGCGGGTCGTGGCTGGGCGAAGGAGCACGCCATCGCGCTCTACCGGGAGGCGCTCGAGCTCCTCCCCGAGGGCGCCGAGCTGCGTCGTGATGTGACGCACCGGCTGGCCGTTACCGTCCAGGCGCTGTTCCACGTCCCGGACGCCCGGCACCTGCGCCCGGGCTGACGCTCTAGCCGGGATCCTCGGTGAGCGGGAAGTCGTCGGGCGTGACGTCGCCCGCGATCTCGTAGATCATCTCGACGAAGTGGTCGCCCAGCCGCTTCGAGTGCTCGACGACCATCTCCTCGGTCGGCGCCGAGTAGATGCAGAACGACTTGGGTATCCCGTCACGACCCACGACCACGTGGCTGTGCTCCCACACGATCTCGGGGTAGTGGTAGTGCCGGAGAGCCTTCGAGCGCGTCGCGACCTCGGGAAGCGTGTCCATGTCGACGGTGTAGGAGCGCTCGATGAGGAAGCGCGGCATGGTCGAGGATCCTATCCGGGCCGATCGTCCAGCGACCTACGCGGACTCTTCGGCAAGCTCGTCGAGCTCTTCGACAATGCCCTCGGCGCTCGTCACGAGCGTCGGCTTCAGGCCCTTCGAGATCGTCTCCTTCGTGATCACACACTTGGTGACGTCGGTGCGCGACGGGAGCTCGAACATGACGTCGAGAAGCGCGAGCTCGATGATCGAGCGCAATCCGCGGGCGCCCGTCTCGCGCGCGAGCGCGTGGTCGGAGATCTCCCAGAGCGCGTCCTCGGTGAAGACGAGCTCGATCGAGTCGTAGCCGAAGAAGCGCTGGTACTGCCGCACGAGCGCGTTCTTGGGCTCGGTGAGGATCTCGACCAGATCCTCGCGCGTGAGCTGGTGGACGGCGGAGACGACAGGTAGGCGGCCGACGAACTCGGGGATGAGCCCGAACGCCATCAGATCCTCCGGCATGACTCGCGTCAGGAGCTCGGCGCTCGCGGCGGAATTCCGCGAGCGAATGTCCGCCCCGAAGCCGATCGTGTTCTTCCCGATCCGCCGCTCGATGATCTTGTCGAGGCCTGCGAATGCCCCGCCGCAGATGAAGAGGATGTTCGTCGTGTCGATCGAGAGGAACTCCTGGTGCGGGTGCTTGCGCCCGCCTTGTGGGGGCACCGAGGCGACGGTGCCCTCGAGGATCTTGAGCAGCGCCTGCTGCACGCCCTCGCCCGAGACGTCGCGCGTGATCGACGGGTTGTCCGCCTTGCGCGCGATCTTGTCGACCTCGTCGATGTAGATGATCCCGGTCTCGGCCTTCTTGATGTCGAAATCGGCCGCCTGGATGAGCTTGAGCAGGATGTTCTCGACGTCCTCGCCGACGTAGCCGGCTTCGGTGAGCGCGGTCGCATCGGCGATGGCGAACGGCACGTTGAGGATGCGCGCGAGTGTCTGCGCGAGCAGCGTCTTGCCGCAGCCCGTCGGGCCGAGCAGGAGGATGTTCGACTTCTGCAGCTCGACCTCGCCTGCGTCCTCGAGCCCCATGCGGACTCGCTTGTAGTGGTTGTAGACCGCCACCGCGAGCGTGCGCTTCGACTCCTCCTGCGAGACGACGTAGTCGTTCAGGACGGAGTAGATGTCGAGCGGCTTGGGGAGATTGTCGAGATCGAGCTGGGCTGGGCTCGTCAGCTCCTCGTCGATGATCTCGTTACAAAGGTCGATGCACTCGTCGCAGATGTAGACACCCGGACCAGCGATCAGCTTCTTGACCTGTCGCTGACTTTTGCCGCAGAAGCTGCAAAGCAGCTGCTCATTGCCCTCGCTCGCCCGAGCCATCCCTGTCTCCTTTTACTCCGATTTCGCGGTTTCGGGAAGGGGATCTTTACGACCGGTGCTCGATCACTGTGTCGATGAGCCCGTATTCCTTGGCCTCGGGCGCTGTCATGTAGAAGTCGCGATCCATGTCTTTCGAGAGTTTCTCGACCGGTTGCCCCGTGTGCTTGGCCATGATCTCCTCCATTAGCCGCTTGAGGCTGATTACCTCCCGCGCCTGGATCTCGATCTCCGTCGGCTGGCCCGAGAAGCCGGCCGAGCCCTGGTGGATGAGGATCTTCGAGTGGGGAAGCGCGCTCCGCTTGCCGTGGGCGCCTCCGGCCAGGACGACCGCCCCCATGGACATGGCCATGCCCACGCAGATCGTCTGCACATCGGGCTTGATGAACTGCATCGTGTCGTAGATCGCGAGGCCTGCGTAGACGATGCCGCCCGGCGAGTTGATGTAGATCGAGATGTCCTTGTCCGGGTCCTCTGACTCGAGGTGGAGGAGCTGGGCGACGACGAGGTTCGCGATCTGGTCGTCGATCGGCGTACCCAGGAAGATGATCCGCTCGTTGAGCAGACGCGAGTAGATGTCGAACGAGCGCTCGCCGCGCGAGGTCTGCTCGATGACCATCGGAATCAGGGGGCTCATGCTGGCTCCTTCACGAGGGCTCCTTGCTGCCGGGGGTCCACAACTTCGTGTCCCCCTCTGCTTTTTCCTTGTCAGGTGTCCACAGCTTGTCGCGCGCCGC
>DASTEM010000182.1:0-4922 GCA_035709545.1 Gaiellaceae bacterium
GTCTTCGAGGTCACGGGCCGCAGCCCGCTCCTCGACATCGCGCTCGAGCTCGAGAGGATCGCGCTCGAGGACGAGTACTTCGTCTCGCGCAAGCTCTACCCGAACGTCGACTTCTACTCCGGCCTCATCTACGAGGCTCTCGGCCTCCCCGTGGCGATGTTCCCGGTGATGTTCGCGATCCCGCGGACTGCCGGGTGGCTCGCGCAATGGCTCGAGGGAATCGTCGACCCGGAGCAGAAGATCGCGCGGCCGCGGCAGCTCTATGTCGGTGCGGGCGAGCGTGACTACGTCCCGCTCGAACATCGCGCAGGCCGGGAGCTGGTCGCGGTCTGACGAGGGCGTTCACGCACCTGCGGGCCAGCCACGCGGCCCGCAGGTGCGTAACCAATGCCCCCGGCCGGAATCGAACCAGCGCACGCGGTTTAGGAAACCGCTGCTCTATCCACTGAGCTACGGGGGCGCCGGGCAAGGGTAGCGCTGGCGTTCCTCGCCGTCGCAGGGTCCGGCTCGTGCGGCGCGGCGTCGACCCGCAGTCAGGAGTCTTCGGCCGGGCCGACCTTGACGAGCATCTTCCCGATGCTCTCACCCCGCAGCGCACCGACGAACGCGGCCGGCGCGTTCTCGATCCCGTCGATGATCGTCTCGCGATGGCGGAGCCGCCCCTCGCGCACCCAGTCCCCGGCGAGAGCAACGTAGCCCGGGAAGAGGTCGACGTGGTCGCTGATGAGGAATCCCTCCATGCGAAGCCGCTTCGTCACGATCATGAAGAGGTTTCGGGGAGCGAAGTCGACGTCTTCGAACCGAGACATCGAGCCGCATGCGACGATCCTTCCGTGATTGCGCAGCGCGCCGATGGCTGCCTCGAGCTGCTTTCCGCCGACGTTGTCGAAGTAGAGGTCGATCCCCTCGGGAGCGAGGTCGGCGAGGGCTTTCCGTGCCGGCTGCTCGCGATAGTCGAAAACGGCGTCGAAGCCGAGCTCCCGAAGCCACGCCACCTTCGCCTCGGAGCCCGCGCATCCGACCACGCGGCAACCGGCGATCTTCGCCATCTGACCCGCAGCGCTCCCGACGGCGCCGGACGCTCCGGAGACGAAGACGGTCTCGCCGGTTTGCGGCCTGCCGATCTCGTGGAGCCCGTAGTACGCGGTGAACCCCGGAATCCCGAGCACTCCCAGGGCGGCGGAAACAGGCGCGATGCTCGGGTCGACCTTCCACACGTGCTTCCCGTCGGACAGCGCCCATTCACGCCAGCCGAGCATGTGAAGCACCCATTCGCCCTCTGCGAAGTCCGGGTGCCGCGAAACCGCAACGCGACCGACCGCCCCTCCCGACATCGCCTCCCCCAGGGTGTACGGAGCAACGTATGCGCGTGCGTCACCGATCCGCGGCCGCATGAACGGGTCGACTGAGAAATACGCGTTGCGGATGAGGAAATGGCCTTCCGCAGGATCGGGGATCGGCGTCTCGCCGACCTCGAAGAGATCCTCATCGGGCAGTCGTGTCGGGTGGGCGACGAGCCGGATCTCTCGGCAGACCCCTCGCATGGGGTGATGATAGGCGGGGGTTGGCCGCGGCAGCAGCGCACCCGAGTCGGGCCGGTGACTCGGCGCCTCAGGCGACATGCTCATGGAGCTCCTGGAGCTCGCGCTCGATGGAGAGTCGCTCGAGCGCCTCGGCCTCGATCTGCCGTATGCGCTCGCGCGTAAGTCCGAGTCGCCTTCCGACCTCGGCGAGACTGAGCGGCTCGCCGTCGAGCCCGTAGCGAAGCCGGATGATCTCACGCTCCCGGTCGGGCAGCCGTGCCACAGCAGTTCGGAGCGCGTCGACGTGAAGTGGGACATCCAGGTGCTCGAACGGCTCTTCCTCCGGCGCCGCGATGAGCTCGTGCAGCTGCGCTCCCTCGTCCGGGCCGAACGGGCGATCGAGGCTCGTTACGGCGCGTGGAGCGTCACGGACGGAGCGGACCTGAGACACGGGGATTCCGAGCTCGCGCGCGATCTCTTCATCCTCCGGGGGGTGACCTCGCGATGCCGCAATCCGGTCCTCGGCTCGGCGAATCCTGCGCTCCTGGTCGAGAATGTGGACCGGCACGCGAATCGTCCGGGCCTTGTTCGCCACACCTCGTTGAACCGCCTGGCGGATCCACCACGTGGCGTAGGTCGAGAACTTGTAGCCGCGACGCCAGTCGAACTTCTCCACCGCGCGGATCAGCCCGAGGATGCCTTCCTGGATGAGGTCGAGCAGCGAGAGATCGTGGCCCTGGTAACGCTTCGCGATAGACACGACAAGCCGGAGATTCGAGTTGATCATCCGATCCTTGGCTTGCCTGTCTCCCCGCTCGATCCGCTTGGCGAGCTCGACTTCCTCCCTCGCCGTCAGGAGCGGGTAGCGCGACATCTCATTGAGGAAGAGCTGGAGCGAGTCGGATGTGGCTGCCGCAAGTTCGCCGTTCGCATAGGTGACCTCGTGCGCCTGCTCGCGTCCGTAATCGTCGCGTACCTCGATCGCGGAGGCATCGAGCTGTGCGTAGAGCGCCTCGAGCTCGTCGGGATCCAGCTCGCCGGCGACGAGCTCGATCTCCGACAACGGAAGGTATCCCTGCTCCTCGCCTCGGGCAACAAGCGCGTCGATCGGCTCCGCTGTCATCACGGCTCCTTCCCCCGAGCCAACAAACGGCGGCCGTTGCCGGCGGTTCCGGCCTCCGGCTCCCCGAACGCCTGTAGCCGCGCGGCGTACTCGCACAGGCGAGCCGCGACGAGACCGTGCACGCTGTCGGACGGATAGGAGCCGTCTGCGCGACGGCGACCCGCTCGACGACCGGTCAGCAGCTCGATCCCCTCGTCGATCGTCCGCACGGCCCAGACGTGGAACATCCCGTCCCGAACGGCGGCCACGACCTCCTCGTCGAGCATGAGGTTGTGGACGTTCGCCGCTGGGATGACAACGCCCTGTGTGCCAGTCAAGCCCTTCGCCTTGCACGTCGCGAAGAATCCCTCGATCTTCCGCGTGACGCCGCCCACGGCCTGTACCAATCCGTTCTGGTCGACCGACCCGGTGACCGCGATGCCCTGAACAAGGGGAAGCTCCGACAGCGCCGAGAGCAGCGCGTAGAGCTCCGTCGACGAGGCGGAGTCGCCCTCGATCTCGTCGTACGACTGCTCGAACGTGAGCGTCGCAGAGACGGCGAGCGGCCACTCCTGAGCGTATGTCGCCGCGAGGTAGCCCGAGAGGATCATGAAGCCCTTCGAGTGGATCGGCCCCGAGAGCTCGATCTCACGCTCGATGCTCTCGATGCCCCCACGCCCGAGCGATACGCGCGCGCTCACCCGACTGGGGCGCCCGAACGCGTAGTCCCCGAGGTCGAGGATCGCGATGCCGTTCACCTGGCCGATGCGCTCCCCCTCAGTCGCGATCACGATAGTGCCGTCCCGAATGAGCTCGCGGACACGTTCCTCGAGGAGGTTCGAGCGGAACTCCTTCTTGCGGACGGCGAGTTCCACATCGCCAGCTTCGACGAGAGGGTGTCCTGCCTTCTCCGCCCAGAAGCTCGCCTCGGAGACGAGGTCAGAGATCTCGATCAGTCGCGCCGAGAGCTTCCGCTGGTCCTCTCGCAGGCGCGCTCCGTGCTCGATCAGCCTCGCGACGGCAGCTCTGTCGAAGTGGCGGAGGTCGTTCTCGCGCACCCACCTGCTGACGAAGGCGGCGTAGTTGCGGTGGTGCTCGGTCGTCCAGTCGAACTCGGGCGAGAAGTCGGCCTTCACCTTGAAGAGCTCCCGGAAGTCATCGTCGAGCTGGAAGAGGAGCTGGTAGAGGAGAGGTGACCCGATCAGGACGACCTTCAGGTCGAGCGGGATGGGCTCCGGACGCAAGGTCGCGATCGGCACTGCACTGAACTCCTCCCCGAGGCTCTCGATCCGCGCCTCGGCGCTTCGCACCGCACGCTTCAGCGCCTCCCAGGCGAAGGGATGTCGTAGGAGGTCGAGGACGTCGACAACGAGAAAGCCGCCGTTCGCCCGGTGGAGTGCACCGGCCTTGATCTCGCGGAAGTCGGTCGCCATCGCACCGAAGGTGGCTCGGTATTCGATCCGTCCGAGGAGGTTGTAGTAGGTGGGGTTCCGCTCGACGACGATGGGAGCGCCCTCGGCCGCACCGTTGTCGACGAGGACGTTCACGCGGTAGCGGGTGAAGTCCCTCTTGTGCGCTCCGAGCCCGAACGGGAGCTGCGGCTCCTCGCTGTCGCGGAAGTCGCCGAGATTCGCCAGCACGTCCGTCTTGACGCTGTCCAGATACGCGAGCACTTCCGGCTGGTCGCCGTAGTGCTCCTCGAAGTCGCGGAAAAGTGGCTCGGTCGCGAACAGAGCGACTTCCCGCTCGAGCTCCTGGACACGCCGAGCAGCCTCCTTCTCGAGTTGGTGGACCTGGCGTATGTAGGCCGCTGCCCGCTCTTCGACCTCGGCGGTCGCCGTCGAGATTGCCGTGCGCTGTTCCGCCGGCAGCTCCTCGAAGCGCTCGCGTGTGATCGGCTCGCCGTCGACCAGTGGAACGGACGCGACTCCGACCAGGGTCGTCTTGAGAGCGATCATTCGCTCGGCGGCAAAGCGCGTCAGCTCGTCTTCCTCGCGCTGGCGCCGCCCCGCGATCTCCGCGACGATCTCGCGCTGGCGCCGGTCGTACTCCTCGCTCTCGAACGCCCGCGGTATCTCGCGTCGCGCGGCTTCGACGAACTCGTCCATCGCCTCGGCGAACTCGACTCCGCGACCTGCCGGCATCGAGATGGCGTTCGGCCGGTCGGGATTGCCGAAGTCGTAGACGTAGATCCAGTCCGAGGGTGCCGGCTTCGCAGCTGCGAGAACTCGAAGGTAGTCGAGCACGGTCGTGAACCGGCCGGAGCCGGGCGGACCGGAGACGAAGAGGTTGAACCC
>DASTEM010000183.1:0-3695 GCA_035709545.1 Gaiellaceae bacterium
CATGTCGTCCCTCGATCGAGGGATTCGAGGCCCGTCGCGGGGATCTGCGAGAAACCGCGAGAATCCCCAGCGAATGCGGATGAGAGGACTTGAACCTCCACGCCCTTACGGGCACACGGACCTGAACCGTGCGCGTCTACCAATTCCGCCACATCCGCGCGGCCGAACGATTCTAGCTTCGGGTCGTCTCAGTCCTCGATGACACGACTTGCATCCCTTGCTGTCGCCGCACTTGCGGTACTCCTCGTCAGCGCGAACGACCGTCAATCGGTCAGCCTTGCAGGCACTCCTACGAGCGAGGTCGTCGTCCTGCTCGAGTCCCCTGCGCTCGCCGTATCGCCTGAGTCGGGCGCAGCGCTGGACGCTGAGCAGCGAGTATTTCGGCGCGAGCTCGCCGACCGAGTGCCCGCGGCAGAGATCGGCTGGCGTTATCGACTCGTCGCGAACGGCTTCTCGATCTCGCTACCGAGCTCGCAGCTGCCCCGACTGCGAGCGCTTCCCGGCGTTCGCGACGTGTTCGCGACCTCGACGTACGGACCACAGCTCGACCGCACTCCCCAGCAGATCGGTGCCTCAGCCCTCTGGGGGCCAACGCTCGACACCGCCGGCCAGGGCATGAAGATCGGCATCATCGACTCGGGCGTCGATCCGAGTCCCCCGTTCTTCGACCCTGCGGGGTACGCGATGCCGCCGGGCTTTCCGAAGGGGCAGGTTCAGCACACGACGTCCAAGGTCATCGTCGCGCGCGCCTTCGCCCCACCCGGCGCTCCGGCGAGCGCGCGGATCGCATTCCATCCGTCCGACGACAGCCACGGCACGCACGTCGCCGGAATCGCAGCGGGCAACGCGCAGACGAGCGCGGGCACTGGGCGTGTCGTGTCGGGAGTCGCGCCACGTGCGTACATCGGGAACTACAAGGTCTTCGTCGAGACGCGGTCGGGATTGAGTCCCAACGCGAACTCGCCCGCGATCGTCGCCGCGATCGAGGCCGCGGTTGCCGACGGCATGGACGTCATCAACTTCTCGGGTGGCGAGCCCGAGATCGAGCCGAGCCGGGACATTGTCGCTCTTGCGCTCGATGCCGCGGCCGCTGCGGGTGTTGTGCCGGTCGTCGCGGCCGGTAACGACTTCAACGATGTCGGCGCCGGCTCCGTCTCGTCGCCGGCCAACTCCGAGCAGGCGATCGCCGTCGGCGCGGTCGATATCTCCGGGAGCCCGGCGACCCGGACTCACGCCGGCTTCTCGTCCGTCGGCCCGACGACCATCTCGCTCCGGCTCAAGCCTGACGTCGCAGCGCCCGGCGTCGAAGTGCTCTCGTCCGTCCCAGGCGGCTGGGACTCGTTCTCCGGCACGAGCATGGCGGCGCCCCACGTCGCAGGCGCCGCCGCGCTTCTCGCGCAGCGCCATGCGGACTGGACCGTCGCGCAGATCAAGTCAGCGCTGATCCAGACGGGAGCCGACGTCGTCGACGAGGATGACACCGTCCTTGGGCCGCCGTTCCAGGGTGGTGGGACGGTCGCTTTGGGCAGGGCGGACCGACCGCTTCTCTTTGCCGGCCCGAGCAGCATCTCGTTCGGCCTACTGGGACGCGGCGAGCGTAGAACCGGCTCCCTCGCTCTCGAGGATGCAGGCGGTGGCGACGGCGTGTGGGAAATGCTGAACGTCGTGCGCGGGGCGCCGAAAGGCGCGCGCCTCGCGCTTCCCGCCACGGTGACCGTTCCCGGCTCCCTCGACTACGAGGTCGTCGTCTCACCGACCGCCGCCCAGGGCGACCTGAGTGGCTACGTCGAGCTGCGCCGGAATGCGGACGTCCGGCGCATTCCGTACTGGGGTCGCGTCGCCGCGCCTGCGCTCGCCCAGCACGCTCCGGTGCGAGCGATCCCACGAGTGGGCATCCACAAGGCGACCACGGCGGGTCGTCCGGTGCGCGTCTCCCGGTACCGATATCCGGAGGACCCTCGCGGGATCGGGGTGACGACCGTGCTCCGAGGACCGGAGCTCGTCTATCTCGTCGGTATTGGGAAAGGGATCGCAAACTTCGGTGTCGTCGTGACGCAGCGCGCGCCGGGAAGCCAGGTCGAGCCGCGCGTGGTCGCCGGGCTGAACGAGAACCGGCTCACGGGCTATGCCGGGCTCCCGGTCAACCACAACCCCTACATGGACGACTTCCGGGAGCCGGTGCTCGCGGCTGGTGCGCTCTCCCCCGCCCCAGGCGAGTACGCGATCGTCTTCGACAGCGCCACGGTTGCCGGCGCTGGCAGGTTCATGTTTCGCTTCTGGGTGAACGACGTCACGCCGCCGACGCTACGCCTCCGATCACGGACGGTGCCGAGCGGAGCCCCTGTCCTCGTTGCGGCCAGTGACGCGGGCTCGGGCCTCTACCGGGCGTCGATCAACGCATCAGTCGACGGCGACCGGGTTTCCGCGTCCTTCCGCAAAGGCGTGATCTCGATCCCGACGAGAGGCCTCGCGCGCGGCACGCACCGGCTACATCTGAGCGTCTCCGACATCCAGGAGACGAAGAACACCGAAAACGTCGCGCGCATCCTCCCCAATACGCGGACGCTCGCCGTCACTTTTCGCGTGCGTTAGAGGGAGACGGCCGGTCCGGACGAGTCGTTACGTCTTGCGGTCGCGCTCTTCTATCGTCGGGAGTGCGTCGAGGTCGCGCTGGACCGAGCGGATGAACTCGTCGCTCTCGTCCTCGGGCGTCACGACCCGGAGCTGACTCTTGCGGCGTTGACGCGCACGATCCTTACGCGCGACCGCGCCGAACCGCTCTTCCAGGCGCGGGCGCTCGACCGCCACGACCAGTGCGGCCGCGAGGACGAGCAACACGAGCCACGGCCAGCTCACGCGACGGATTGTAGCCCGCTCGGCGCGCTTCTCCTCACCCGGCTGCGCGAAAGACCTGCATGGGCAAGCTCGCGAGCGGATGGCCGCCGTCGGCGGTCACGAGCCACGTGTCCTGCATGTAGAGGCATCCCTCGCCGTTCGGCGCGATCGCGTGTGGGTGCATCGAGAAGACCATGTTCTCGGCGAGCTCGGTCTCGACGCCTTCGCCGATCTTCGGGAACTCGATCATCGTCATGCCGATCGAGTGTCCCGTGACGTGGCCGAGGTGGTACCCGCGCTCGACGAAGCCGGCCGAGACCGCACGATGAACGTCGTGGCAGGTCGCCCCGGGTCGCATCGCGCCCCGCGCGATCTCGAAGTACTCGAGGTACGCGTCGAGCATGCGCTCCGTGTCGGCCGAGAGCGTCGCTTCTCGAGCCGCGATGGCCCGAGAGACCTCGACCCAATGCATCCCCGGCCCCGCGACCTCGAGGGAGGGCAGCACGAACTCCCCGAGCACCTCCTCGCGGCGCGCGATCTTGAACTCGGGACGCGCGAATGCGTCGGTGCCCGTCAGCACCATGTTCATGGTCAGGCGACCGCATCCCTCCGCGACGAACCATTGCTCCGCCGCCGCCATCACTTCCGCCGCCGTCTTCCCGGGCGCGTAGGCGTCGAGGAATACCTCGAAGCCGCGCTCGTTGATCCGCACGGAGTCGCGCACGGACGCGAGCTCGGCCTCGCTTTTCACCGCCCGGGCGATGTCGAACTCGACGTCGAACGGGATCAAGTCGAGCCCGGCGAGGGCTCGGTAGTCTCGAACCGTCATCACGTAGTCGAGGCCGTACACGCCCACGCGC
>DASTEM010000184.1:0-4530 GCA_035709545.1 Gaiellaceae bacterium
GCCGAAGGAGTGGGGCCGCGGGAGCGACTCCCAGACCGTGTCGTTGTCGGCGACCTGGCGTGCGAGCGGCCCGAGCGACTCGATCTCCGACACGAGGACATTGCGGTTCTCCCCCACCTGCTCGTAGCGGCCGCGCGCCAACACGAGCGGCTCCGCACGCACAGTCGCCCGATGGCGCTCGTACACGTGCGGCTGCACGATCAGATTGATCTGGCCGTGCTCGTCCTCGAGGAGCATGAAGACGATTCCGTGCGCGGTCGACGGGCGCTGGCGGGCGATCGTCATCCCCGCGACGGCTACCTGCCGGCCGTGGCGCTGTTCGAGCAGCTCCGCACTCGACAGCGTTCCCGCCGGCAAGTGTGGGCGCAGGAGCGCGAGCGGGTGCGTTCCGACCGACATCCCCGTGTGCCGGTAGTCCGCGAGCATGCGCTCCCAACGCGTGAGGTCGCGCAGCGCGGGCGTCTCTGCAGTTGGCTCGAGCGCGAGCGGGAGCTGCTTCGCCTCTCCCCCCGTCCCCGGCACCGACTGCTCTCGAAAGACGAGCCCGAGCTCCCAGAGAAGATCCCGCCGCCGTCCGCGGAGACCGTCGCAGGCGCCGCCCTTCACGAGCGCCTCGAGCTCGTCGCGGGACAGCGGCGCCCGGCGGGCGAGATCGGCGATGCCCCGGAACGGCCCGTTCGCCTCGCGCTCTGCGACCAGTGCCTCGGCCTCGCCCTTTCCGACGGAAGAGATGTAGTTCAGGCCGATGCGCACGAGGGATGTCTCCGTAGGGGCGAGATATATCTCGCCCCTACGACGCAAGGCGGACTCGATCGTGCACGTCGCCTGGCTCAGATTGACGTCGGCAGGGAGGACCTCCACCCCACGTCGCTGCGCGTCGCGGACGAGCGTCGCGGGCGGATAGAAGCCCATCGGCTGAGCGTTCAGGAGCGCGCACAGGAACTCCGCGGGGTGGTAATGCCTCAGCCACTGCGACTGGTAAGCGAGCAGGCCGAACGCGGCCGCGTGCGCCTTCGGGAAGCCGAAACCGGAGAAGCCGACGAGCTTGTCGAAGACCGTATCCGCCGTCTCCGCGTCGACACCCTTCTCCGCCGCGCCCGCCACGAACCGCCCACGGTAAGCCTCGAGCGCATCGTGGCTCCGCTTGCGGCTCATTGCCCGCCTCAGCCCCTCGGCCTCTCCCACTGTGAAGCCCGCGAGCGCGATCGCGACCTCCAGCACCTGATCCTGGAAGACGACGACGCCGAAGGTAGAGCGCAGCGGCTCGCGCAGGAGCTCGTGGTCGACCGGGAAGACGTATGACGAGTCCTCGCGGAGCCGCTGCCGCGCGTCGATGTACGGGTGCACCGCTTTCCCCTGGATTGGCCCCGGCCGGACGAGTGCGACCTGAACCGTGATGTCGTCGAGGTTCGCCGGCTTGGTTCGCAGGAGACTCTGCATCTGCGCGCGACTCTCGATCTGGAATGCGCCGATCGTGTCAGCGCGCTGGATGCCCTCGTACACAGCCTCGTCGTCGAAGGGGATGCGCGAGAGATCGATGACCTCACCGTGCCGGAGCGCGATCTGCTCGACGCACTCCTCGACCGCTGAGAGCATCCCGAGGCCGAGCAGGTCGATCTTGAGAAAACCCGCGTCCGCGCAGGAGTCCTTGTCCCACTGGCAGAGCTGGCGACCGGCCATCGCTGCCGGCTGCACGGGGACGAGTTCGATCAGCGGCCGCGTGGAGACGATCATCCCGCCCGGATGCTGTGAGATATGACGTGGGAGCCCTGCGATCTCGCCTGCGAGCCAGGCAAACGCTCGCCAGCGACGCGACTCGAGCTTGCGGTCGCCGTCGGGAAGGCGCGCGACCTCCTCCCCCACCCGACGCGCATCCCAGCCGTCCGAGAGCCGTGCGAGGCGCTCGAGCTCGGCGAAGGGAAGCCCGAGCGCCTTTCCCACATCGCGAATCGCGCCACGCGAGCGATAGGTCGAGAAGCTCGCCACGAGTGCCGCGTGCTCCCGCCCATAGCGCTCGGTGACGCGAACGATGAGCTTTTCGCGGATGTCGCGCGGGAAGTCGAGGTCGATGTCAGGCACCGAGGCGAGCTCGCGGTTCAGGAAGCGCCCGAGCGAGAGCTCGTTCGAGACGGGATCGACGTGAGAGAGCCCGGTGAGGTAGCAGACGATCGAGCCGACCGAGCTCCCCCGTCCGCGCCCCGGCGGCAGGAAGCTCCTCGGGGAGTCGGTACCGCGCACCTCGCGCGCACACTCACGCGCGAGCTCGAGCACCTCGTGGTGAAGGAGAAAGAAGCCGGCGAGCCCGAGCTCGTCGATCAGCTTCAGCTCGTCGTCGAGGCGAGCGCGTGCCTGTCGCTGTAGGGGCGAGATATATCTCGCCCCTACGGACGGGTAGCGCCCATCGACGGCGGCGTGACAAATCGCGGCGAGCTGGTTGATGGCCGGCTCCTCGCCCTCAGAGAAGTCCGGATAGCGATAGCCGAGCTCCTCCGTCAGGTCGAACTCGAGCCGCTCCGCAAGTGCGGCGCTCCGCTCAGCGGCAGCGCGATCGAAGGAGAAACGCTCGAGCATCTCTTCGGGTGCACGCAGGTAGCTCTCGCGGTTCCCGCGCCGCTCCGGCTCGCAGCCTTCGAGAGGCGTTCGACAGCGGATCGCGACGAGCACGTCCTGGAGCAGCGTGCGCCGCGGATGGTGAGCGTGGACGTCTCCTGTCACCACGGTCTCGACGCCCAGGTGCTCCGCGAGGTCGCGGAGAAGAGCATTGCGCCGAGCGTCGCCTCGCTCGAATGGCCGCTGGATCTCGACGAAGAAGCGCTCGGGGCCGAACGCTCTCGCAAGCCGCGCGGCGGCGTTGGGATCCCGGGTGCCGAGCCCGCTCCGCGCGCAGCCGGAGAGGCAGACGAGGCCCTCGGAGAGCTCGGCCACAGTCTCGAGGGGCAGGGAAGGTTGTAGGGGCGAGATATATCTCGCCCCTACGGCATCGGCGCGGGTCCCTGCGTGGGCCGCTGTGAGGAGGCGGCAGAGATTCGCGTAGCCGCGCCGTGACTCCACGAGCAGCGTGAGATGAGCGCCACCGTCGAGCGTCACCTCGGTGCCCGTGATCGGTCGCACGCCGAGCGCCTTCGCCGCATGTGCGAACTCGAGAGAGCCGTAGACGCCATCGTGGTCGGTGAGCGCAAGCGCCTCGTACCCGAGCTCGGCAGCGCGTGCCGCGAGCTCCTCCGGCTGTGACGCCCCGTCGAGGAACGAGTACGCCGAGTGGCAGTGCAGCTCGACGTAGCTCATTTGTCGAGCAGGCAATCGTTCAGGCGTTCTGGGTGAACCAGCAGCTTCGCTCCCCATCGCGGTAGACGCACACGTTTCGCCCGCCTTCGAGGACGACTTCGAAATAGCGGCGGTCGATCGGCTCTTCCGTCCACCAGCGGTCGACGACACGCCACTCCTCGCGCACGAGCGTCACCTGCTCGCGGTTCACGATTTGTGGCGCCCCGCCCGGGCCCGACTCGACGAGCGCGGGCCTGGGCGCATTCAGTCGTCCCGCGGAACGACGAGCGCTCGCGCTTCCGGAACCCGCGACCACGGCGCCACCTCCACCACAGCGCACACCGAACCTGTCCCCGTGCTGGCTCGCACCTGTCGCAGGCCTTCACGCAGACGCCCGACCGCCTCCTCCCCCGCCGGCTCCACGAGCGCGAGCTGCTGGCCCATGTGCTCCGCGAGCTCGACCGACTCGAGGCGAAGCTCGAGGATCGGAGCCGGGAGCTCCGAGAGCTTCGGTCCGAGCGCCGCACGGAGGCGCCCCAACTCGGCCGTCGCGTCGCGCAGCGTCGCCACGCGTCTCCACGAGCCACCGTCGACGAGCCGGGCGGCCAGCGCGAGTTTTCGAAACGGCCGCCCGGCCCGTTCTGGACGCGCGAGCAGGCGCTCGAGGAGTGAGCCGAGCGCCCGTCGCAGCGTGAGCTCGTTCGCAACAGCTTCGGGAAAGACGAGTACCTCGGCGAGCTCTGATGCCGGCCTTCGCCCTCGCACCCTCCCCTTCCGACCTCCATGGGAGAGTCGCCACGCCTTCCTCCCCTCCACTCCCAATCGCTCCGCGACCGCATGACCTGGCAGCTGCGCGAGCTCTCCGAGCCGACGCAGCCCCAGCCCCTCGAGCTCCGCGTAGCGGTCGGGCGTCATGGGAAGCAGCGAGAGCGGGAGTGGCTGGAGGAATCCCTGCTCGTCCTTATCCGCCACGATCAGGATCTGACCCGCGCGCGCGACGCTTGCCGCGGCGAGAGCGGTAAAGCGGCGACCGGCGGCGCCAATGCGTGGATCCCAGGAAGAGCCGATCGCGGCGATCGCGCGCTCGAGCGCCGGCTGCACACCTCCGTAGAGCCGCTCGACCCCTCGCGTCTCGAAGACGACAGTGCCCTGCTCGACCGGATCGACGGCGAAACCTGCATCTTCGAGTCGCCGCAAGACCCCTTCCCACTCCCTCTCGACGACAGCCGGATCGCGGTCGACGAGTACAAGCGACGGGCACGTGGC
>DASTEM010000185.1:0-5602 GCA_035709545.1 Gaiellaceae bacterium
GGCTACCCCAGCGGGCTCCTCGGCGAGCTCGAGGGCCTCATCATCCCAACTCGAGGACAGGTGATCGCGACCGAGCCGATCGGGGAGATGCTTTTCGAGATCCCACACTACGGGCGCCACGGCTTCGACTACTGGCACCAGGCGCCAGACGGGCGTATCGTCGCGGGCGGCTTCCGCGACGCCTCGCTCGACGAGGAGTTCACGGCCGACGACGTGACGACTCCAGTCGTCCAGAACGCGCTCGATCGTTTCATCGAATCGCATCTCGGACGGCGCCTGCGCGTCGACTACCGCTGGGCGGGAATCTTCGGGCTGGTGTTCGATTTTCTACCGGTGGTCGGACGCGTCCCCGGCCAAGACGGTCTGTGGGTCGCAGGCGGCTACTCGGGGCATGGGAACGTGCTCGGCTTCGCGTGCGGACGCCTCGTCGCGCGAGCTGTTCGCGGCGACCGCGATCCTTTGCTCGACCTTTTCGAGCCGTCCAGGCTCCTAGTTTCGTGAGTTAGAGGAGGATCGCGAGCGCGAGGTCCACCGAGCAATCCCTCTTGAGCAGATCGACTGCCGCATGAAGGTCGATCTCGAGCGTTGTCGCCAGGACGAATGCGCTCTTGGAGTCGTACCCCGCCCGTTCGAGCTCTTCCCGGCGCCACTGCTCGACCCGGTCGATCTCCGATGAGTCGGTGGTCTCGAGCTCTGCGGCAGACATTGTCTCACTCACTCATTCGTCCGATCCGTCGCAATGGACGGCTTCTTTCGTCGTATCTTGGCCAAGGCTCCTGAACGTTCGATGAACTTCAGATGACCGTTGCCAGTGCTTCGAGCCACGCCTCGAGGAAACCATGCGACTCGCTGCGCCGCCTGCGTCTTCCGGACGGGTCTTCCCTGGCCAGAGGGGCGGAAGTCGGACGAGTCTGGAGGCCGCCGTGGTGGCCGCGTGCCTCTGTGCCCTGGGGGCTCGGCTAGAGCTCGAGCGTCCCTAGATCCAGCTCGTGGGCTCGCGCAAGCGCTGCCTTCGCGATAGCGAGATCCTGGATCGCGAGCCCGGTCGAGTCGAAGAGAGTGATATCGCCAGCACCTTGCCGTCCCTCGGCGGCACCGATCAACACGGCCCCGAGCTCGGTGACGTCTTCGTGGCTTACGACTCCTGCGCCCACGCCAGCGGCGAGCTCGCCGCCGTGACTCGCCTGCTCCCAGGTATGGCACGAAGATCGGCCTTCACCCATCGTGTGCGCCCCTCGCGGTCGTCCGCTCATCGCCGAGCCCGTGGCATTTAGCATGCCGCAGGCATGACCGAGAAAGACGGCTTCCTTGTCTGGGTCAAGACCACGCTGTACGAAGCGGAGCTCGCCCTCCACAACGGCGACGCGGCGCCCCGTCGGGCGATCTGGTCCCGCAACGAGCCGGTGAGCGTCCTGGGTGCAGCACGCAACGCTCATGGGCAGCAGGAGCTGGACGAGCTCTTCACGACCCTTGGGAGAAGCTTCTCCGACTGCACGTCGTACACGTTCGACCTTCAGACGTATGACGTGGCGGGCGACATGGCCTATACCGCCGGTAATGAGCACATTTCGGCCTCCATCGAGGGTCAGCCGCGTACCTTCATCCTGCGCGCCACGCAGATGTACCGCCGCGAAGGCGGCGATTGGAAGGTCGTCCATCGCCACGCCGATGCCGTGACCGACGCAGACGATCTCCAGGCGCTTCGGGCGGCCAACACCGGCCCTCAGAGGTAGCTGCGGGGCGGGCGGCCTTGGCCGTCCTCAGAGCTCGATCGTTTGCAGATTCAGCTTGTCGCGCCTCGAGTATGCGAGCTTGGCGATTGCGAGGTCCTGGATGGCCAGGCCGCTGCTGTCGAACAGCGTGATGTCACCAGCGCTGCGCCGGCCGTCAGCCTCGCCGATCAGGACCTGGCCCAGCTCGGTCACATCCTCGCGTGTGATGATCCCGGCCGCGGCCGCCAGGCCGACCTCTCCTATTCCCTTTGATCCCGCCTGCTCCCAGTCGTCGCAGAAGAGGTGTGCTCGCCGCAGCTCTTCAACGGCGACTTCGGCCTTCCCGGGCCCGTCGGCTCCCATGAGCGAGGCGTGTTGGCCGGGCTCGAGCGACCCTTCCGGGTAGAGCACCTTCGCGCCTGGAGTCACGGTTATGACGACCTCGCACGCGAGCGCCTCGGCGGCACCTGCAGCGACACGCGCGCCGAGCCGGTCGGCAACGGCGCGACGCCGGTTCTCGTCGGCGTCCCAGACCAGCGGCGCCGTGCCGCGCGCGACGAGCATCCGCACGGTCTCGGACCCGTTCGCGCCGCAGCCGATGACTGCGTAGGACGACGCCTCGGGTCGACAAAGGGTGTCAGCGGCCAGGACTCCCGCTGCCGCGGTTCGCAGCGCGGTCACAGCCGCGGCGTCGAGCACCGCGAGCAGTCGCCCGTCCTCTGAATCCGACAGGACGACGAGCCCGGTCACCGTCGGCAGCCCCCGAGCGGGATTCCCGGGAAAGGACGTGACCCACTTGAGAAGCGCATGGCCGCCACCGATAGCCGGCATGGCGCGGAAGTCGCCGGCCGGATAGTTCGTCACGTAGACCTTGGGCGGCATCGACCATTCGCCGCGCGCGAAAGCGGCGAACGCATCGCGGACGGCGTCGTAGGCCTCGTGCGGAGAGACGGCTCGTTCGATGTCGGCCGCGCTGAAGACCAAGGGCATGCGCGTGCGAGCCTACCGCTCTGTTTGACTCCCACGAATGACCGCGGCAATCTCGGTTCGGGGCCTTCGCGTCACCCGCGGAGGGCGCCAGGTTCTCCGTGGACTGGACCTCGAGGTCGAAGCCGGCCGCGTCACCGGCCTGCTCGGCCCGAGTGGGAGCGGCAAGACGACGCTCATCCGCTCGATCGTCGGGACGCAGATCGTCGCCGGCGGCAGCGTCAGCGTGCTCGGCCTTCCGGCCGGCGCAAGGTCATTGAGGAGACGCGTCGGGTACATGACGCAAGCGCCATCCGTCTACGAAGACCTGACGGTGCACGAGAACCTCGCGTACTTCGCCCGCATCGTCGGGGTGGGGGCGGATCGCGTGTCTCGCGTGGTCGAGCGGGTCGGTCTGGCGGCCAACCGCGACCAGGTCGTCGTCACGCTCTCGGGAGGGGAGCGAGCGCGGGTGTCTCTCGGCGCCGCGATCCTGAACGAGCCCGAAGTGCTCGTGCTCGACGAGCCGACGGTCGGACTCGACCCGGTGCTACGGCGGGACCTGTGGAGCTTCTTTCACGAGCTGGCGGAGTCGGGCACGACGCTGCTTGTCTCGAGCCATGTGATGGACGAGGCGGCCCGCTGCGATCGGCTCGTCCTCTTGCGTGAGGGCTCGATCCTCGCCGACGCGACGCCCGACGACCTCCTGAGCCGTACCGGGACGGACGATCTCGACGAGGCCTTCCTCGAGCTCGTCCAGCGAGGAACGGCATGAGCGCGCGAGCTACAGGCGCGACCACGCTGCGGGTGCTGAGACAGCTGCGCCGTGACCCTCGCACGATCGCGCTCCTCGTCGTTGTTCCGTGCGCGCTCGTGTTTCTCGTCGACCAGCTGTTCGCCGATCGGCCGCTCGTCTTCCAGCAGGTCGGGGTGCCGTTGCTGGGCCTCTTCCCGCTCGTGTCGATGTTCCTCGTCACGTCGATCACGATGCTCCGCGAGCGAACGTCGGGAACGCTCGAGCGGCTGCTCACCCTTCCGCTCGAGAAGCTCGACTTGCTTGTCGGCTACGCGATCGCCTTCGCGGCAGTGGCAGCCGTACAGGCCACGATCGTCTCGCTGGTGGGCTTCGGCCTCCTCGACCTGACTGTCGTCAACTCGAAGCTGCTCGTGATCGCCCTCGCGGTCGCGAACGCGGTCCTGGGGATGGCGCTCGGCCTCTTCCTGAGCGCGTTCGCTCGGACGGAGTTCCAGGCCGTGCAATTCATGCCCGCGTTCATCCTCCCGCAGATCCTCCTCTGCGGCCTGCTCGTGCCTCGTGAGGAGATGGCGGAGTGGCTCCAATGGGTATCCGCGCTCATGCCATTCACCTACGCGTACGACGCGCTTTCGCGCGCCGCGACCGACGGCGAACTCGGGGCCGCCTTTTGGGCGGACGTCCTCGTCGTCGGGGGTGTGACTGTCTTCGCTCTCGCGCTGGGCGCGGGGACGCTCAGGCGCCGGACGCCGTGATCACGCAGCTTTGACCGCTGAGATGAGTTTGAGGATCGACTCCTTCGCGTCCCCGAACAGCATCGTCGTCTTCGGGTCGAGGTAGAGCTCGTTGTCGATCCCCGCGAAGCCCGGGTTCATCGAGCGCTTGAGCACGACGATGCTCGCAGCCTTGTCGACGTCGAGGATGGGCATCCCGTAGATCGGGCTCCCTGGATCGCTGCGTGCCGCCGGGTTTGTGACATCGTTGGCGCCGATCACGAGCGCGACGTCGGTCTGCGGAAACTCCGGGTTGATCTCGTCCATCTCGGAGAGCTGCGTGTAGGGGACGTTGGCTTCGGCCAGCAGGACGTTCATGTGACCCGGCATTCGACCGGCGACCGGGTGAATCGCGTATCTGACGTCTACGTCGCGGCTCTCGAGGATGTCCGCGAGCTGGCGAACGTCGTGCTGAGCCTGTGCGACTGCCATCCCGTAGCCCGGCACGACGATGACCTTACGCGCGAACGAGAGCTGCACTGCGACGTCCTCCGCTGTGGTCGCGCGAACGGTGCGTCCGTCATCGGTCCGGGCCGCCCCCGCCCCGACCTGCACCTGGCCGAACGCGCCGAAGAGGACGTTCGCGATCGAGCGGTTCATCGCCTTCGCCATCAGCAGCGTCAGCAGCGTCCCCGCCGCGCCGACGAGCATCCCTGAGACGATGAGCACGGTCGAGTCGAGCACGAAGCCGGTCGCGGAAGCCGCGAGCCCCGTGAACGCGTTCAGCAGCGAGATGACGACCGGCATGTCGGCGCCGCCGATGGGGAGGACGAACATCACGCCGAACACGAGCGCCAGCGCGACGAGCGCCCAGAGCACCCACTGCTCCTCCGCCCCGGCGATCGCGGCGATCCCAAGCCCAGCAGCAGCGAGGAGCACCACGACGTTCACGATGTTCTGCGCCGGGAAGACGATCGGCCGTCCGCTCAGGAGTTCCTGCAGCTTCGCGAAAGCGATAACCGACCCGGCGAAGGAGATCGAGCCGATGAGCGCCGACAGCACGATGGACGTCGTCTCGTCCCAAACCGGCCCGGTCGCGTTGTGCCACTCGGCGAGCGCGACAAGGGCGGCGGCGCCGCCTCCGACACCGTTGAAGATGGCGACCATCTGCGGCATCGCGGTCATGCGCACGTTGCGCGCTCCTACCACCCCGACGACGGTTCCGATGGCGCCCGCGATCACGATCAGCAGCCAGTTGCCGATGCCCTCGAGCGCGAGAGTAGTCCCGATCGCGACCAGCATCCCCGCGCCGCCGACCCAGTTCCCCTTCCGCGCATGCTTCGGAGACGCGAGGAATCGCAGCGCAATCACGAAGCAGGCGATCGTGACGAGGTAGAGAAGGCCGACGAGGTCGGGATCCGAGATCACGCGCTCGAGTCCTTCTTGGGCTCAGGCCG
>DASTEM010000186.1:0-11492 GCA_035709545.1 Gaiellaceae bacterium
GTCTCCTCGAGACCGAACAGGAGATTCACGTTCTGGACAGCCTGGCCGGCAGCACCCTTCCCAAGGTTGTCGAGCGCACAAATCACGATAACTCCGCCGGTGAGTCGATCCTCGAAGACGCCGATCTCGGCGCCGTCCGTCTGCTGGACCCGCGCCAGGTCGGGGACGACGCCTTCGGGTAGCACGGTCACGACGTGGCTCGCCGCGTAGTGCTCCTCGAGTACCGAACGTAGGTCGGCGCCGAGCGACCGCACGAAACACGTCGCGAGCAGTCCGCGACGCACGGGGAGAACGTGAGGAACGAACGTCACCGGGAAGCCGAGCAGCGACGCCATCTCCGGTGCGTGCTGATGCTCGCCGACGCGATACGGCGTCACGTTCTCGAGCACGACCCCGGCGTGAGAGGACATGGCGAGCGAGCGTCCGGCACCCGTCATGCCGGACTTGGCGTCCACCACGACCCCGTCGTGAGCGATCTCATCGGCGATCGGCGCGAGCGCGAGGAGCACAGCGGTCGCGTAGCAGCCCGGGTTGGCGATCAGCCGCCCCGTCGGTGGGCTCACCTCGGGGAGGCCGTAGGACCAGCTCTCGAGCGAGTCGGGGGCGGGATGCTCGAATCCATACCACGCCGGATAGAGGTCGGCGGAGAGGCGGTGCGCTCCCGAGAGATCGACGACGACCCCGCGCGCCGGTGGCACGAGCCGGGCAGCCTCCTGATGCGAGAGACACACCAACGTGACGTCCGCGCCGCAGGAGAGAGCCGCCTCGTTCGTGATGAAGCGCGGGATCCGGCTCCAGCCGTTGCGCCCGAGCCGGGGATCGAGCGCTCGCGCCGGCTCACCCGCGAGCGAGTCCGATCCGAGGGCATACAGCTCGAGCGCCGGATGAGTGAGCACGCGATCGAGCGTCTCCTGACCCGCGTACCCGGATGCGCCGACGAGGGCGACGGTTGCCATGGAGCGTATTATGCAGCTATGACGCGTATCATGCAAGAGCGGAAAGGCTCTGCCCGCGCGGGAGTGGCGGAATCGGGTGCTACGCTGCGCGCGCGGTGGAGCGCGTCCTCGTACTAAACGCGAGCTACGAGCCGCTAAATGTGTGCTCGCTCCGCCGTGCGCACGTTCTCGTGTGGAAGGGCAAGGCAGAGATCCTCGAGAGCCATGACCGCCCGCTGCGCTCGGCGTGTACGCAGTTCCGCCGGCCCCATGTGATCCGCCTCCGGACGTACGTGCGGGTCCCTCGCGGCGTTACCCGACGCATTTCTCGTCGTGTGCTCTTCGCGCGGGATGGATGGCAGTGCGCCTACTGCGGCTCGGCCGGGAACCGGCTTACACTCGACCATGTCGTCCCGCGATCGAGAGGGGGCACCTCGGTCTGGGAGAACGTGGTCACGTCATGCGCGCCCTGCAACCATCGCAAGGGGGACCGCCTCCTCGAGGAGACGAGCATGACGCTGCGCCGGACACCGCGACCTCCGACGCCGGTGCTCTTCATCCGCCTTGCAGCAGACCACGTTCCCGAGGTCTGGCGCCGGTACCTGCCGGGGCTCGAAGCCGCAGCGGCGGCGTAGACGTCAGGTCTGGTAGGAGCGAGACATATCTCGCTCCTACGCACCTACCTTGAGCATCGTCTGGTCAGGTGACCCCCTACCGCGCCATCGCGCGCTCGACTGCCTCCAGCTCTTCGGGCGAAAGCGCCACCGATGACCGTCCGCGGTCGAGGTCCTTGACGTAGATCCGCGCGTAGTCACGACCCTGGATTGCGGTCACGACGCTGCCGGTGCGCGTCGCATCGAGAAGCGCGAGTGAGGCCGACTGCTGGCCTCCCGTCCCCTCGTAGGCGTCGTAGCGGACAACTGCAGTGTTGGTCAGCGATCCGTCGACTCGCCGATCGACCCGCGAGAGCCCTGCCGCAACCTCGTCGACGGCGCGATAGAGGTCGTCGATGCGTCCCTGCAGGGAGACGGCGAAGTCGAGCAGGTCCCGGCGGTCGCTTCCGAGTACGGCCAACTGGGTGGCTCGGATCGCCGAGAGCCGACGCCAGAGCACGAGCGCAAGGGCGAGCGTGAGCGCCGCCGCCGCCGAGGCTGCAATCGCCACCCCAAGTGAGACGGTCACAGCGTGAAGATGACCGGATACTCGGCCGTGTTGTTGGCCGTGAACGTCTCCCCAGGCACAGGATCGACGTCGACCTTGACCGAGACTTGCTCGAACGGAGGGAGGGTCCCAAGCTTGAGCACGACCGCCTTCGTCTCTCCCGGATCGATGATCGGTATCGTCGCCGACTTCACGATCGGATCCGGCTGAGCTGGAATCGTGAGAGTGACCTTGACTCGCACCTCTTGGCTCTCGCCCGAATCTGTGATGCCAACCTCGAACGCAAGATCGGTGTTCACCTTGATCGTGGTCTCGGTGGTCGCCGAGAGAAGCGCGCCACTAGGGAGCGCCTTGACGTACGCGATCTGATTCCCATGGACGCCGGTCGGGGTACCGCCCGTCGACGCACCCTGGATCCGTTGCCAGATGGCCGCGAGCGAGCTCGAGCTCGTAAGGTCGTCCGACGTGATGAACTCCGAGGACGGGAGGTCGAGCCCCTCGACACCCTCGTCTTTCAGGACGACGTCGGCGCGCGCCTGGAACGAATCCGTCCAGATCACGTCACTCGCCAGCAATCGGCGCGTCTGAGCGACGAGGCTGTCGCCCGCGACACTCGCGTCGGTGTCGTCCGTCGTCTGCTTGAACGTCGTCCGCAATCCCTTGAGCCCGTTCACGCGGTATTGCAGCGCCTCGACTGCACCCTCGTTCGGGCTGACCATAGGGCCAGGCGGATCGAGACCGTCGGCCTTCTGAACGTGGTTCTCGGCCGTCTGGACGTACCCGCCGAGCTTCGCATCGAGGTCCTCCTGGTTCAGGCCGGGTGTCGTCAGAAGGTTGCTGACGTTTTGGCCGAGTCGGGCCGATGCATTCCCGACCGCTCCGATCTCGCTCAGGTAGGTCGAGTAGCGATCGCGCTTGGCATCGGCGGTGCAGCCCTCCACCCAGACGACCAGAAGCACGACGATCAGAATCGCGAGCGCGATCAGCGCGATCAGCCGTAGCAGTGGCGTAAGGCTTCCCGGCGCGCGGAACCGCGGTCCGCCGCGACGTGGCCCGCGGTCGCGTGGCGGTCCTGACCCACGCCGAGTGGGCTCCTCCCACGACGGTGGATCTTCCTCGTCGAAGAAGTCGAAATCGAGGATGTCGTCGTCACGCGTGCTCATAGGCCGCTAGGTGCTGGACCACTCTAGACGAGGCGCGGGACGCACCAAGCTCCTCCGGGCAAGGAGTTCCAGGAACGGCGGCAAAGAGTGCCGATACCCGTGTCGTCCGTCGCACTCGTACCGTCTACCCAGGAGCTCGTTCTCGGTCGCTATCGGCCGATGCGCCCCCTCGGCAGCGGCGGCTCGGGCTCCGTCTGGCTCGCCATCGACGAGCGAACCGGACTCGACGTGGCGCTCAAGATCATCCCGCGGGAAGGCAAGTCAGCAGCGCGCGCCGAGCGCGAAGCCTTGGCAGCGCGACGGCTCCGGCACGACCGCTGCGTTCGGGCATACGACGCCGGTCACGACGCCGGTCATGTCTACATCGCGTACGAGTACGTCCCGGGGCGAACGCTGCGAGAAGCTCTGCGAGCCGGAGCCCTAACAGAAGCCGATGCGGTCGAAGTCGCCGCGCAGGTGCTCGACGCCCTTGCACACGCGCACCGCGCCGGAATCGTTCATCGCGATGTGAAGCCTTCCAACATCCTCCTCGAGGATCGGGACGAGATCGCGGTGCGACTCCTCGATTTCGGCCTCGCCCAGTTCGACGGCGCGGACACGCTCACGGCCGTCGGCGACGTGCCCGGAACGCTTGCCTACATCGCGCCCGAGAGGCTCGCAGGTGGAGACGCGACCCCCGAGAGCGACGTTTGGTCCGTCGGCGTCCTGCTCTGGGAAGCGCTCGCGGAGCGGCATCCCTTCTGGGGCCTCCCGCTCCAGGAGGTCGCGCGCACGATCCAGGCGGGCGCTCCCCCGCTCGCATCCGAGCGCAGGGATCTCCCGCGCAGTCTCGTCGCGGCGGTCGACAGAGCGCTCGACACGGACGCGGAGGCGCGGCCACGCGCCTCGGAGCTTGCGATGCAGCTGCGAAGCTCGGTCCGGGCAGCGCCCGCCCGCGAGCCGCGTACACCCCGGGAACCGAAGACGCCGGCTGCGGCCTCACCGGCAAGCATCCTCGCAGGCCGATTCGCCCCGATAGGCCTCGCCGTCGTCACCGCGCTGATCGGCGCCACCCTGTTGCCGTTCTGGCCTCCGGGGCTCGTCGTGGCGCTCGCGGTGGGCGCGGGCCTGGCAGCATGGCTCCATCCAAGGCTCGGGCTGGCTGTCGCCCTTGCCGCTCCCGTCTTCCCACTCGGAAACTACGCGGAGAGCGCTGCGATCCTCTACGGGGCGCTTGCGCTCGGCTGGTTCGCGCTTTCCTGGCGGGACGCGCGTTGGGGGCTGCTCTTCGTATCCGGGCCGATTCTGGCGACCGCCGGTCTGCTCGCGCTCGTCCCTCTCGCGGTACAGCCCGCGTGTGGATTCGTCAGACGAGCCGTCCAGGCTGGGCTCGCAGTGCTCGCGGCACTCCTGGTCGCCGGCGTCGCGGGAGATTCGCTTCCGATAGAGAATCGCGCTGCCGAGCCGATCGGCATCGGACCGGCCGACACCGTGCGCGACGCCGTGCTGAGCGTATGGACGGCCATAGCAACGTACCCCGCAGCCCTCGGCATGGCAGCGCTCGTCGCCGTCGCGGCCGGGATCCTCCCGTGGGCGCGGCGGTGCTCCCGGTTCGGTGTCGCTGCGATTGGGGCGGTGCTCACGATCGCCGCACTCGGGGCCGGCGCCGGCATCGGCAGCACGTTGGCGCTAGTCCTCGCCTGGTCCGTGGCAGCCACGGTTTCCGCAGTCTTGCGCCGCCCGCGCTGACTCCCCACACCGAGCGGTAGGCACCGCAGCGACCACTACACTCGTCGCGGGGTATCCGCCGGAATGCCTGTGTTGCGCAGCATCGAGAGCAAGATCGAGGGCCTCTTCGAGGGAGTCTTCGGGCGTGCGTTCCGGACGAACGTCCAGCCGATCGAGCTCGCGCGAAAACTCGTCAAGGAGATGGACGACCACCGCAATGTCTCGGTCTCGCGCGTCTATGTCCCCAACGAGTACACGGTGTACCTCTCGACCCAGGACCGGAGACAGTTCGCCGGCTATGAGGGCTCGCTCGTGGGCGAGCTGCAGGAGTATCTCGCCGAGCATGCCCGGCGTGAGCGTTATGCCTTGCTCGGCTCCCCAGTTGTCCTCTTGACAACGGACGACGATCTGGCCGTAGGGGAGTTCGGGATCGCGACGCGCCTGGTCGCGGGCGCCGAGTCCGACGACCCCGCGCCTCCGCCCGAGCTTCCCATCGAGCAGCCCGCGCACACGATGGTCTACCGAGCACCTCCGCCTCCCGTCCCCACCGCTCCGCCAGCCGAGCCCGAACCCGAGCGCGAGGTGGTCTCGCTCACCGTCGCAGGCCGGAAGTACCCGATCACCGAACCTCGCGTCGTCCTCGGGCGCTCCCGTGACGCGGGAGTGCGCATCTCCGATGTGAACGTCTCTCGCAAGCACGCAGAGCTCCAACAGGAAGGCTCCACGTTCTGGGTCGTCGACCTCGGCTCGACGAACGGCACGCTCGTGAACGGCAAGCGCACCGACCGGCACCGCCTTCGAGACGGCGATCGCATCACGCTCGGCTCGACGGAGATCGTCTTCGGACGCTCGCCCGCCGCCTCATGAACGGCGCGAGCGGCGAGCTCGTGACCATCGCGCTCGCAACCGATGAGACGCTTCTGATTCTGAAGATCGCGTTCCTCGTTCTCCTCTACGCATTCATCCTGCTCGTCGTGCGTTCCGCGACGAAGGACCTCGGCGGGGCGCCGCAGGAGAGCATCGTCCTGGGTGCTGCGGAAGCCGCCGCACTGCGAGCGGAGCTCGGCGTTCGCCCCGGCCGGTTCACCGTCGTCGCGAGCCCCGAGCTAGAGGCGGGAGCCACCGTGGAAGTGACCGCGTCGACGCTCGTCGGTCGCGAAGCGGGAAGCGGCATCCGACTCGACCGCGACGAGTTCGCCTCGGGTCGACACGCGCGGATCGAGCCGCGCACTGACGGGATCTGGATCGACGATCTGGGCTCCACGAACGGCACCTTCGTCAACGGTGCACGACTGAAGGGGGCGAAGGCTCTTAGGCCGGGCGACGTCGTTCGCATCGGGCAGACGGAGCTTCGGCTGCAATGAGGATCGGGCGAGCGGCAGGCCTCACCGACACAGGGCGACGGCGTCTCCGCAACGAGGACGCGTTCATCTGCGAGCCGCCGCTCTTTGCCGTGGCGGACGGGATGGGCGGCGCGCGCGCGGGCGAGGTCGCCGCACGCCTCGCCGCTGCCTCTCTCGAGGAAGCAGGCGCGGAGACGAAGGGCGAGCAAGGGGTCACAGCGTTGATCGTCGAGGCGAACCGGCGCATCTGGGAGCGCGCGCTCGCGGATCCTGCGACCGCCGGGATGGGAACGACCGTGACCGCTGCGCTCGTTGACGCCAGCGCGGGCACGGTGGCGATCGGCCACGTTGGCGACTCGCGGGCATATCGCTTGCGAGACGGGTCGTTCGAGCAGCTCACGAGCGACCATTCACTCGTCGCCGAGCTCGTCTCGAGCGGCGTCCTCACGCCGGAAGAGGCCGAGCGCCATCCCCAGAGATCCGCGATCACGAGAGCGCTCGGGACAGAGCCGACGGTCGAGGTCGAGGTGCTCACGATCGCGGGCGAGCCCGGTGATCTCTACCTTCTGTGCTCGGACGGCCTCCCGACGATGCTCTCCGACAAGGCGATTGCGGAGGCACTGGAAGCGGCCGAGCGAGCCCCGGAGGCCGCAGCAGACGCTCTCGTCGCTGCGGCGAACCGGCAGGGAGGCGAGGACAACATCACTGTCGTGCTGTTCGAGCTCACGACGGGCGAGGCGCCCGCTGGAGAGGCTTCGGAAGTCTCCATCGAAGCCATCGATCGCGCGGAGCCCGTCCCGATCGACACAGCGCCATCAACAACGCCCACCGATGAGGACGTTCAGCATCACGGAGCCGGGCCAGGCGGACGTCTCGCCGCCCTCGCGCTCGTGGTCGCGGTGATCGTGATCGGGGCGCTCGTCCTGTACTGGGGCATCAGCAAATGAGCGCACGGGGTCGCGAGCTCTTCGGACTCGTGGTCGCAGGGCTGATCGCAAGCATCGCGCTTGCAAGCGTGACCATCGCGCGGGATGCCGACATCGCAGCAAGCGCCGTGACCTGGGGAGCGCTCTTTCTCGCGCTGTACCTCGCCGCGCACGTCGTCGTACGCAGGACGGCCCCGTACGCGGACGGAGCCTTGCTGCCGCTCACGGCGGTCCTGACGGCGTTCGGTCTGGCCTCGATCTACCGGCTCGACTCGGACGACGGAGGAAGGCAAGCGGTGTGGGTCGCGGTCGGTGTCGCCGTCATGGCCGGAACGCTCTACTGGCTGCGGCACGATTACCGCGTCCTCGAGTCGTACCGCTACCTCTTCGGCGTCACAGCGGTCGCCCTCCTTCTCCTCCCGTCGGTACCCAGGCTCGGCGAGGAAGTCAACGGGGCCCGGCTCTGGGTCGATCTCGGCTTCATTCAGTTTCAGCCGGGCGAGCTGGCGAAGATCTGTCTGATCCTGTTCCTTGCCGGTTACCTGCGGGAGAAGCGCGAAGTGCTCGCACAGGGTCGGCTGAAGGACATCGGCCCGCTCCTCGCGATCTGGGGCGCGGCGATGCTCGTCATCCTGGTGACCAACGATCTCGGAAGCGCGCTCCTCAACTTCGGGATCTTCCTCGCCATGCTCTACGTCGCGACCGGTCGCGCGAGCTTCGTGGCTGCCGGTCTCGCGCTCTTCATCGCTGGTGCCGGCGTCCTTTACAACGCCATCGGTCACGTCCAAGACCGCGTGACGATCTGGCTCCACCCGTGGACGAACGAGCCGGTGTTCTGCGCCCAGAACGGGCAGCTCGAGCTCCGGCAGGACTGCGGCTCGTACCAGCTCGTGAAGAGTCTCTACTCGATCGCCAACGGCGGTTTCGGCGGCACCGGCCTCGGCGAGGGAACGTTCAACTCCGTCGACGGCACGCAGCTCATTCCCTACCTGCGAACGGACTTCATCTTCTCTGCCATCGCGCAGGAGCTGGGCCTCATCGGCGCTGCCGCGCTGCTCCTCGTGTTCATGGTGTTCGTTGCCCGCGGAATGCGCATTGCTCTGCAGGCGCAGGACGGCTTCTCGAAGCTCGTCGCCGCCGGACTGACGTTCGGCTTCGCGCTGCAGACGTTCATCATCGTCGGCGGCGTCCTCCGGGTCGTACCGCTGACGGGAATCACGTTGCCGTTCGTCGCCTACGGCGGGACGAGCGTCGTCGCGAACTTCCTCCTGCTCGCGGGCCTCCTGCTCATCTCGAATCGCGCAAACAGCCCCCGCGCATGAACAGGCAGATCATCCGCCTCACGTACGTCGCGCTTGTCCTCGTCGGAGTCCTCGTCGTGATGACGACGTACTGGCAGACGTGGGCAGCGGCGAGCCTTGCCGACCGCCAGGACAACGCCATCAAGCGGGTGGCCGAGTTCTCGATCGACCGGGGCCTCATCTTCTCGTTCGAGCCTCGCAAGCGGCTCGCCCGAAACGTCGAGCGGGAGATCGGCGGCAAGACGCTCTTCTTCCGTCGCTACCCATACGGCGCGCTCGCGGCCCACGCCGTCGGCTACTCGACGGTCGCGCGCTCACGCACGGGCCTCGAGCGATCGCTCAACGACTACCTCACGGCCTCGAACGCGAACCTCTCGACGGTGGTCGACAAGGCCCTGGACGAACTTCGCGGGAGGTCGGTCCAGGGCTCGAACGTCGTGACGAACCTCGACCTCGACGCGCAGGCACTCGCCCTCGAGGAGCTCGGGACGAGGTGCGGCGCGGTCGTGGCGCTCGATCCGCGAAGCGGCGAGCTCAAGGTGATGGCGTCAACACCCGGCTACGACCCGAACCTCGTGGAGGAGCACTTCGGCGAGATATCGAGCATCACCGCCGACTGCACGCCGGCCGCGCCGCTCCTCAACCGCGGAAGCGCCGGGTTGTTCGTCCCGGGATCGACGTTCAAGGTCATCACGGCCGCCGCTGCGCTCGAGTCGGGACGCTACGGCCCCGAGGCGCCCTTCGTCGATCCGGGGTACTGCACGGTCTACGGCAAGCGGGTGAACAACTTCGACACCACGCGGCCGTTCGGAGCGATCGACCTCACGAACGCGCTCGCGAGCTCGGTCAACTCTGTGTTCTGCAAGATCGGGCTGAAGCTCGGCGCGAAGCAGATCCTCGATACGGCGAAGCGCTTCGGCTTCTACGAGCGCCCGCCGCTCGAGACTCCTCTCGACGAGCGTCTGCCGAGCGGTCTCTACCGCTCGGGGCAGCTCTACTACCCGCGGCTCGACTCGGACGTCGACGCCGGACGCATGGCCTTCGGCCAGGAACGCATGCTCGTGACGCCGCTACAGATGGCGATGGTGGCAGGTGCGATCGGATTCGGCGGCAAGCTCCAGGAGCCGCATGTCGTCGACCGAATCGTCGCTCCGGGAGGCAAGGTGATCGAGGACGTGAAGCCGCGTCTCATCCGACAGGCGGTGAGCAAGAAGACCGCCGATTCGGTCGCCGCGATGATGAGGCTCGCCGTCGAGCGGGGTACGGGAACCGCTGCGCAGATCTTCGGCTACTCGATCGGAGGCAAGACGGGAACGGGCGAGACGGGCGTTCCGGGCGCAAACACCACGTGGTTCATCGCGTTCGCGGGCCGGGACGACGAGAGCCCGCCTGAGCTCGCGATCGCAGTCGTTCTGCAGAACCAGAGCGGGACGGGCGGTGAGACCGCGGCTCCGATCGCTCGGATCGTCATGCAGGCAATCCTGCAGGGCACGGAGAATCCCTAACCTCTAGGCAGCCATGGCGACTCAGGACACCCTCTCCGGAACGCTCTTCGCAGGGCGCTACCGCATCTCACGGAAGCTCGGCGGCGGCGGCATGGCCGACGTCTACCTCGCCGAGGACCAGACCCTCGGACGCCGCGTCGCCATCAAGATGCTGCACGGGCGCTACGCGAACGACGAGCAGTTCGTCGAGAGGTTCCGCCGCGAGGCGACTCACGCAGCGGGGCTCTCGCACCCGAACATCGTCTCGATCTTCGACCGCGGGGAGGCAGACGGCTCGTACTTCATCGTCATGGAGTACGTCGAAGGGAAGACGCTCAAGGAGCTCATCCGCAGCCGAGGCTTTTGCCCGATACCCGTCGCGATCGCATATACGCGCCAGATTCTGTCCGCCCTGCGGTATGCGCACCGAAACGGCGTCATCCACCGAGACATCAAGCCCCACAACGTCATCGTCGACCCCGAGGGCGTCATCAAGGTCACCGACTTCGGAATTGCGCGCGCCGGAGCGAGTCAGATGACGGAGGAAGGGGCGATCATCGGCACAGCGCAATACCTCTCGCCCGAGCAGGCCCGCGGGGCGCCCGTCGACCAGACGTCCGATCTCTACTCCACAGGCATCGTGCTCTTCGAGCTCCTGACCGGGGAGGTCCCGTTCACGGGCGACAGCCCCGTCGAGATCGCGATGAAACACCTCGGCGAGGTGCCGCCCGCGCCGTCTGAGCTCCGGCCGGACGTACAGGACGATCTCGACCTCATCGTCGTGCGCGCCCTCGCCAAGGAGCCTGCCGACCGCTACCAGTCGGCCGCGGCGATGGACGCCGACCTGGAGACGGTCGCGCGCGGTGGCCGCGTGGCTGCCGAGACGGCAGAAGCCGCAACTATGGTGCTGAGCGGAGGGCGCGACGTCGATTCGACCGCAGCGACGCAGATGGTGCGACGCGGACCACCGCCGCACTACGAGCCTCCGTCGCGCAGCCGGCCGATCTGGCCCTGGCTCCTCGGCGTCGGCGCGCTGCTCGCGCTGCTGGCAGGCGGCTGGTTCCTCTACGGCCCGATCCAGAGCCAGCTGAAAGGCGCCGAAACGGTTGCTGTCCCCTACGTCGTCGGAATCCCGAGCGCGTCGGCTATTAGCGACATCGAAGAGAAGGGTCTCATCCCGCAGGTACGACGAATCTCCAACTCGGACGTCGAAGAGGGAATCGTCTTTGCGCAGAGCCCGACCGAAGGAACTCGCGTGGACAAGGAGACGCTCGTCCGCATCGACGTCTCGTCGGGCAAACCCGAGGTGACCGTTCCGAGCGTGGTCGGCCAAAGCCAAACCGACGCCGTCGCGGAGTTGACGCGCATCGGGCTCTCTGCGCAGATCGCCGAGGTCTTCTCGAGCGAAGACCCGGGGCGAGTCACCGGACAGTTCCCCCTTGCCGGCGTGGTGGTCGTCGAAGGGACGCGTG
>DASTEM010000187.1:0-2547 GCA_035709545.1 Gaiellaceae bacterium
GCGGGCGGCACGGACATCGAGCCGGCCCTCGCCACCGAGTGGGAGGCCAGCGAGGACGGCCTCGCGTGGACGTTCACGCTCCGCGAGGGCGTCACGTTCCACGACGGCGAGCCGTTCAACGCCGAGGCGGTCTGCTTCAACTTCGACCGCTGGTACAACTTCCCGGCCCCGCTGCAGAGCCCGTCCGCCTCGTACTACTGGCAGACGGTGTTCGGCGGCTTCGCGGAGCCGGCCGAGGGCAGCCCGGAGACGAGTCTCTACAAGAGCTGCGAGGCGACCGACGAGACGACGGTCGTCCTCAACCTGACGAAGGCCTCGTCGTCGTTCCTCGGCGCGCTCGCGCTGACGAACTTCACGATCGCGAGCCCGAAGGCGCTGCAGGAGTTCGGCGCCGACGAGGGCACGGTCGACGAGGACACGGGCTTCCGCCCGACCGGCACGTACGGCACGGAGCATCCGGTCGGCACCGGCCCGTTCAAGTTCGAGTCGTGGACGCGGGGCGACCGCCTCGTGATGGTCCGCAACGACGACTACTGGGGCGACAAGGCGAAGCTCGAGCGGCTGATCTTCCGGCCGATCTCGGACAACGCCGCGCGGCTCCAGGCGCTCCAGGCCGGCGAGATCCAGGGCTACGACCTGGTCGAGCCGCAGGACGTGCCGACGATCGAGGGCGACGAGAACCTGCAGATCCTCGACCGGCCGGCGTTCAACGTCGGCTACGTCGGGATCAACCAGGCGACCGAGCCGCTCGACCAGCTCGAGGTGCGTCAGGCGATCGCCCACGCGCTCAACCGGCAGGAAGTGGTGGACAACTTCTACGCCGGCCGCGGCGAGGTGGCGCACGCGTTCATGCCGCCCGACCTGTTCGGCTACGCGGACGACGTGACGCAGTACGAGTTCGACCCGGCGAAGTCGCAGGAGCTGCTCGAGTCGGCGGGCATCACGACGCCGCTCGAGATCACGTTCTGCTACCCGACCGACGTGTCGCGGCCGTACATGCCGGACCCGCAGCGCAACTTCGAGGCGTTCGCGGCCAGCATGAACGAGGCCGGCTTCAAGGTCACGCCGAAGGCGGCGCCGTGGAGCCCGGACTACCTCGGCATGGTGGACGAGGGCAACTGCCCCCTCTACCTGCTCGGGTGGACGGGTGACTACGCCGACCCGGACAACTTCGTGGGCACGTTCTTCCAGAGCCCGCAGAAGGCGTGGGGCTTCGACAACAAGGAGCTGTTCGCGAAGCTCGACGAGGCCGAGACGGAGACCGATCAGGACGCACGGATCGCTCTCTACGAGGAGGCGAACCGCATGATCGCCGACTTCATCCCGGGCGTTCCGTACGTCCACACGAAGCCGGCGCTCGCCTTCGCGGCGAACGTCCAGGGGTACCAGCCGAGCCCCGTCTCGCTGGAGCCCTTCTCGGTCGTCTCGATCGAGGAATAGGAAACCGAGCCGCTAGAGTCGGCGGGCGATGCTGAGATTCATCGTCCGCCGGCTCTTGCTGCTCGTCCCGATCCTGCTGGGCCTCTCGATCCTCGTCTTCATGTGGATCAGGCTCCTGCCGGGCGGGCCCGCCGAGGCGCTGCTCGGCGAGCGCGGCACCGACGCGCAGGAGGCGGCGATCGAGCGCCAGTACGGGCTCGACAAGCCGATCCACGTGCAGTACTGGCGGTACGTCCAGACGGTCGCGCAGGGCGACTTCGGCGACAGCATCGCGACGCGCCGGCCCGTGGTGGAGGAGCTGAAGCAGCGCTTCCCCGCGACGATCGAGCTCGCGGTCGCGGCGATGCTGTTCTCGATCCTGCTCGGGGTGCCGCTCGGCTTCCTGGCGGCGAAGCGCTACGGCGGGCCGCTCGACCACCTCAGCCTGCTCATCTCGCTGCTCGGGATCTCGATCCCGATCTTCTTCCTCGCGATCCTGCTCAAGTACGTCTTCGCGGTGAAGCTTGGCTGGCTGCCGACAGTCGGGAGGATGTCGGTGCTGATCGACGTCGACCACCCGACCGGCTTCTACGTGCTCGACGCGCTGCTCGCCGGCAACCTCGAGGCGTTCTGGGACACGCTCAAGCACCTCGTCCTGCCCGCGGTCGCGCTCGGCTCGATCCCGCTCGCGGTCGTCGCGCGGATCACCCGCGCCGCCGTGCTCGACGTCCAGAACGAGGACTACGTGCGGACGGCGCGCGCGAAGGGGCTCTCGCCCCGGATCGTCGACATGCGGCACGTGCTCCGGAACGCGCTCCTGCCGATCGCGACGATCATCGGCCTCCAGACCGGCCTGCTGCTGTCGGGCGCGGTGCTGACCGAGACGGTGTTCGCCTGGCCGGGGCTCGGCACGTGGCTCGTGAACGCGATCCGCGTCCGTGACTTCCCCGTCCTCCAGGGCGGGATCCTCTTCGTCTCGGTCGTCTTCGTGCTCGTCAACCTCGTCGTCGACGTCCTCTACGCAGTGATCAACCCGAGGATCCGCTACTCATGAGCGTCGCTCGCCTTCGGCTCGCTCCCGTGGGGGAAACCATGTTTCCCCCACGAGCCCCCTTCTTCCGCTCTGTG
>DASTEM010000188.1:0-3344 GCA_035709545.1 Gaiellaceae bacterium
GGCCGAGAGCCCTTCGCCCACACCCTTGCGCGCGGAGGGCACTGCGATGACGACGTGCCAGCGCCCGTCTTCGTTGTTTCCGTGTCCGATCGCGGTCTGGCGCGGGAGGTGCGTGACCGAGCCGAAACCCTCGGCGATCACTTCCTCGACCGGCGTCGAACGCTTCACTTGCGACAGCGGATTCCCGGCTTCGCGTCCGACCCAGTAGAGCTGAGCGGTCTCCGGCGGAAGCACCTCGTCGGGCATCACGTCGTGGACGACCTCGGGGTAGATCTGGTCGACGCCGGTCTTGCCGCCCGAGTCGATGTCTCGCTGCCAGGTCGCACGCCACTGGAGGATGTGCACGGCGGAACCTGGGGCTCCCATGGTCAGTGCGGGCGGGGCGCCGTTCCGTGCCGGAAGTTGCACCGCGATGGCGTCGTGGTAGCGCCTGATGCCGTCGAGGTCGTCGATGGAGTCGTCGCCCCATTCGAGCAGGAGGGCGACCTCGCTGCCGTTGTGGAGGGCGCGGACGTCGAGCTCCGTGACTCCCGCCTTCTCGAGGAACGGTTGCGCGATCTGCTGAGGGATCAGCGGGACGAGCGTTCGGTCCGCGCGCTTCCAGGAGTCGGCTCTGGGATCCGTACTCGGAATCTCGCCGTCGACGAACGGCGCGACGATGGGCGCGCCCTCGACGGGCGGCTTCTTGTTGTCGACAGCGACGGCGACGGCGGTAATCGCTGCACCGCCGACGACGAGACCACCAGCTGCGGCGCCGCCGTAGAGAAGGGCGTCCTTACGAGTGATCTGCGTATCGGCCATCAGCTCCTCACGTGTTGTGGAGATAGCCGGTCATGGGCTCGCCTGCGACCTCGGTCGCGAACTCGAAGGGACGGATGAACGTCGGCTCTCGGAGCGGTACTGCCACGATCTCGGCTCCGTCCTCGTCGAACGCACGCGCGACACCGCCTGCGACCTCCCAGGTGTGCATGATCCGCTCGGTCGCGCCGAAGAGCATGAGGAGGCCGAGGAGCTCCGGGTCGTCTTTCGCGTTCTGGTACATCTCGACGGCCGCCTCGACGCCTGGCCCGAACATCTGCGTGAGGTACTTGGTCGGAACGTGGATGGGCGGGATGTAGTAGACGTTCGGCTCGAGCCCGAGCTGGGGGTAGATGGGGAGCGCGATCTTCCGGACGTGGACGAGGAAGTCCGCTGGCTTGCGCGGATCGACCTCGTCCGGCGCGGAGAGGTAGTTGGTGAGCCGGAGACGCCCGATGCACGACGTCGTGCACTGGGTCTGGAGACCCTGCTCGAGCTTGGGGTAGCAGCCGATGCACTTCTCCGAGACACGCGTCTCGAGGTTGAACATCGTCTTCTTGTAGGGACAGGCTGTGAGGCACTCCTGATAGCCGCGGCACCGCGCTTGGTCGACGAGCACGATCCCGTCCTCGGGTCGCTTGTAGATCGCCTCGCGCGGGCACGCGGCGACGCAGGCCGGATACGTGCAGTGGTTGCAGATCCGCTGCAGGTAGTACATCCACATCATCGAGTGCGGGGTGTCCGGGACGTACGTCGTGTCGACCGCGTTCCCGGTCGGCTCGTCCTCGCCGATGTTCGGATGGCTCCAGTCCTCCTCCGCGGGAGTCCAGCCGAGTACGCGCTCTCCAGGCGGTGCAGCCTCGAAGATCGTCTGACCGTCGTAGACGCCGTCGGTCCACTCCTGCTCCCCGAGCAGCTCGAGGATGTTGACGTCCCAGCCGGTCGGGTAGAAACCGAACGGCTTCGTCTCGATGTTGTTCCAGAGCATGTACTCCTGGCCTTTGCCCCAAGTCCACGTGCTCTTGCAGGCGATCGTGCAGCTCTGGCAGGCGATGCACTTGTTCGTGTCCATGATCATCGTGAACTGCTTCTGCGGGCGATCCGCGGCGTACGGGTACTCCATCTCCCGCCCGAGCTGCCAGTTACGGACTTTCGCCATCGATCAGCCCTGCTTCCGTTTCACGAACTCGCCGGCGAGGTACGCCTGCATCGCCTCGGAGGGATCCTGCGGCCGGAGCCCGAGCGTCACGGGCCTCCACTCGCCGGTGCCCTCGTCGCCTCCGTCCTCGGCCTTCTCCACCTTCACGAAGCCCTCCTTGGGCGCACCCGACGGCGAGTGGACGTCAGCTTCGAAGCCCGTTCCGATCGTCTGTCCGAAGTACGCCTTCCGCGTCATCGAGTCGGTCATCTGCGTCGGCCGCAGGTACGCACGCGTGCCGGATTGATGGCTCCCGTGGCGGAAGAGCGAGACATACCCCGTCTGCGGGTTCTGGGCAGGCCCGCCCGCGACGTCCTTCTGGGCCTGCACGGTGCCCGGAGTCGCCGCGTACATGTTGAACCAGGTGCGGATGACGCCTCGCGGCATCCCTGAGTAGATCCGGACGCGCATCATCGCCCGGGCGACGTCGAAGTAGTCGTCGTCGGACGATGCGCCTCGGTAGGGGCGGTCCTCCGGATCGGCGTCGAGCCAGATGTAGTCGCCGTCCTTCACGCCGAGCTCGCTCGCGTCGCGAGGGTTGATCTCGGCGTACGCCTCGCCCGTCCAGGGCGTGCGCAAGTCGCGGCGGTACGGATCGCCGAACGGGCCGAAGAGCATCGCGATCCAGTCCGAGTCGACCGCCGTCGAGTGGGCACCCCAGCGGTACTTGGGCGTCTGGAAGACGAACCGGTACGCGGGGTCCTTCTCGGTCAGCGGGTGCTTCGAGAGCTTGAGCTCCTGCCAGGTGCGGACGACGTTTCGGTACTGGCGCGTCTCGACGTCCAGCTGTGACTCGGGCACACCGTAGTCCTCCGGCGTCTTCGGATCGATCGACGGGTGCGGGCGGTTCGCGAGGATTGCGTTCGGCTCGTAGAACGTCGCGTCGACCGGCTCGCGCCACACGGGAAGGGACTCGCCCGCGGCCTGCCACTCGGGCTCGGGGCGGTAGAACTCGAGCCGCCCGGTCGGCGTGTACCAGGGCTTGTCCTCCTGACGCTGCTCCCAGCCTGCGTGGCGCGGATAGGTGCGCGTGTTCATGAGGAGGGGCACGCCGTCCTTGCAGCTCGAGTGCAGGTCCCCGAAGAGAATGCCTCGCGTCGCGTTCGAGCCCGAGAGGACACGCTGGAGGTACGGCGTCGGGTCTCCGTCGAGGACGCCTTTCCAGTACGCCTTCATCTCGGGCACGTCCTCGAGGTCCGCGAGGGCTGCGGCGACGCCCGCGAGGATCTCGTAGTCCGAGCGCGTGTCGTGAACCCGAGCGAGCGGTGTCGTGGGGAACGCAAGCAGGAACGGGTTCGTGCAGCTCGCGGTCATGTCGGCGAGCTTGAACTCGGCCCAGGAGTCGGCG